>CAZOTM010000050.1:0-11466 GCA_964582675.1 uncultured Clostridiaceae bacterium | reverse complement strand
TTATATTCCGATTCCGAGGAATTTCAAGATTTATCTTTCGAGGGTCTGCCCGAAGGTATCTTTTGAACCTCTGCCCCTGAACTTCGAAGCTCCGCCCTTCGCCACGAGAACCTAAACCAGCCCGGCTCTGGGCTGGTTCCTTATGACGCCTGCTCCTTAACCTATCAGCAGACAAATCAAATCCGGCATCTCCCTGAAATCCTGGAAATCGTCCTGGATTGATTCGTTTTACGCAAAATAAAACCACCTGGTGATAAATGATTCTTTATCATCAGGTGGTTTTATTTTGGTGCAGGAGATGGGACTTGAACCCACACGTGCGTTGCACACACGCCCCTCAAACGTGCCTGTCTGCCGATTCCAGCACTCCTGCAAAGTGTACCGTCTCATAACGACGACGGTACAATTCATACGCAATATTTGGTTTTGGTGCGGGAGATGGGACTTGAACCCACACGTGCGTTGCACACACGCTTCTGAGACGTGCCTGTCTGCCGATTCCAGCACTCCCGCTAAAAACTTGCGACTATTTCATTATATGCACTTTGCTGGGGAAAAGCAATTAATTTCTGAAATATTTTATCCCTTGACTTTTTTTACTTTTTTAACTTTTTATTTTCCCACAGGGATGGCTTGCACCATGGTTTTGGGGAATCAAGGGGTTGACCTTTCTTTCTAATATCAGACAGAGTCTCATTCAACGACTTGGTCCTGCCCCTCTGCATCTGGCTGGAGAAGACTTACGACCAGACTGCGGATCAACTCCCCATGTTCCGCTAACGCTTGCCGGCCGGTCTCGGTCAGGGTATATTTTCCCCGATCCAGCTTCATGAACCAATGGTAGTAGTTGTCCCGGAGGATGGATGGGGCTTTGGAGATCCCGGCCCGAACCGCCGTTTTGGGCTGGAGAAACTCCGCCTGCCCTGCCAGGTAAAGAACTTTCAGGGAATCTTCCCGGTAGGCGGTCATCAGCTTCTTGCCCCGGGATCCGCCCTTGTTCAGGCTGGTCTGGCGCTGGCTGATCTCCTGCAGGAGCCGGTCTTTTTTGATTTGGTTCAATCGTTTGGATTTACCCATGTCGAACTCCTGGGGATGGAGGATGATTTCCAGGCTGTCATTATGGACATCCACAAAAATCAGTCCCAGGCTCAAGCGTTTCAAGAGGTATAAAGTTTCGTTGAATTTGCGGTTCAAGGCAAATTTTTTTGGCCGGGGCACCGCCATGTAGGTCAAATCCCCCATTTTCTGCCGCTTGACCGCCTGGACCAGGAGCTCCATGGACAGGGCTTTCTTCAGCTCCAGGATGATCAGGAGGTCATCCTTAACTGCCGTTACGTCACAGTCGTGGACCTCGCCGTTGACTTTATAGCCCAGGGCGGTAAAATGCTCCGCCAGCAAGGCATACATATCCTCTTCCAGAAAATCCCGTTTCATTTGCCCGATTACTCACTTTCCGTAAATTTATCCGCATACATCTTTTCATAGACATCCTTCATCCTAAGGATGGTCTCCACGTAGTTTTTCGTCTCCGCGAAGGGGATGTCCACTAATTTTTCCCCGTCAAACAAGTCAGGATCCTCGAGCCAGCCGTCCACATTGCTGGGACCGGCGTTGTAGGCTGCCAGAGCCGTTGGGATGCTGTCATACTTGTCGTAGAGAAATTTCAAGTACCAGGTGCCGAACCTGACATTGGTCTCCGGATCCAGGAGTCGGTCTTCGGAAAAGGTTTCATCCAGCTTTTCAGCGATCCATTCCCCCGTATCCGGCATGATCTGCATCAGACCGATGGCGCCCCGGTCACTGATGGCGTCTGTCTGGTAACCGGACTCCTGATAAATGACCGCTGCCACCAAGCCCTTTTCCAGATGGTTTTCCGAAGCGTATTTTTCCAGGAGCTCATCATTGGTGTAAGGGATCGCGATTTCGGCTCCCATTTTCAACACATAAATCAGCAGCGCCAGTCCAAAGATGAGGACCAAGACGGTCTCCACCATTTTTTTATTTGATTTGCTGCTTCTTTTCTTCATTCAATCTCCTTAGTAATTCACGTAGCAGTTTATCCGTTTCCCCTTTCAGGTCGTCCAGGGTCCCTTCATTGGAGAGGACATAGTCAGCCAGCTTCAGTTTTTCTGCCCGGCTCATCTGCCGGTCCATCCGTTGGCGGATCTCCGCCTCGGTCAAGTTGTCCCGCCCTTTGACCCGCTGGATCTGAAGAGCTTCCGGGACATCCACCAGGACCGACCGGTCGATGGGCAGCCGGCCCGCCTCCTCAAAGAGGAGGGGGGCATCAATAAAGGCCATCACCGCCCCGGCTTGCTCCAAAGCATCAAGGCGGGCTCGGATCTCCAAAATGATATAAGGCATTATAACACACTGATAAGCTTTCAGCTTGGCCGGATCCTTGAAGACCACCCCGGCTAACTTCCTGCGGTCCAGCTGCCCGTCTTTGACAAAGTCTTCGCCGTATTCCCGCCGGATGTATTCCTTAATCTCCGGATAAATGTCCAGGACTGCCCGGGCAATCTGATCCGAATCGATGACCTGATAGCCTGCCTCACGGATCAGGGCGGCGGCCGTTGATTTGCCGGAGCCGATCCCTCCGGTGAGGCCGATTTTCAGCATGATATTAAGCCTCGTACCAGGTGTGGCCAATGCTTTGGTCCGACTTTAATTGGACATCCAGCTTCACGGCATTTTCCATCTCCCGGTCCACCAAAGCCAGGACAGCTGCCTGTTCCGACTTTTTCATATTGATGATGATCTCATCATGGACCTGGAGGATCATCCGGCTCGCTAAGTTCTCCCGGAGGAGGGCGTCGTGGACCTTGACCATGGCAGCTTTCATAATATCCGCCGCCGAACCCTGGATGGGGGAATTCATGGCCAGTCTGGCGCCCGCCGCCTGGACGATCTTGTTGGAGGCATTGACCTCGGGGATCTGCCGCCGCCGGCCCATGATGGTCTTGACCATGCCGGTGGCCTTGGCCTCGGCGATGGCATTGTCCAAATAGGCTTTGATTTTGGGATAGCGGTCATAGTAGCGGTCGATATATTCCCTGGCCTCTTTCCGGGAGATATGCAGGTCCATCCCCAGGGCATAGTCGGAAATGCCGTAGACGATGCCGAAGTTGACGGCTTTGGCATTGCTCCGGTCCTTGGGAGTGACCTCCTCCGGAGTTTTGCCGAATACCTCTGAAGCCGTCTTGGTATGGATATCCACACCGTCATGGAACGCCTGGAGCATGTTCTCATCCCCGGCGATATGGGCCAGGACGCGCAGTTCGATCTGGGAGTAGTCGGAGGACAGGAGGAGAGAGTCCTCGTCCAGGGGAACGAAGGCTTTTCTCAATTCCCGCCCCATTTCATATTTAATGGGGATGTTCTGCAAATTGGGTTCCGTGGAGGACAATCGGCCCGTCACCGCCAAAGTCTGGTTGAAATTGGAATGGATCCGGGAATCCGTATCGATGGCATTTCTAAGTCCCTCCACATAGGTGGAATACATCTTGGAAAGCTGGCGGAAATATTGGACCTTCTCAATGATGGGATGGAGATCCATCAGGGAATCCAGCACCTCCTGGTTGGTGGACCAGCCGGTCTTGGTCTTGCGGCCATGGGGCAGGTCCAGCTTATCGAACAGGATGGTCCCAAGCTGCTTGGGGGAATTGATGTTGAATTCCTCATCGGCCAGACGGAAGATCTCCGCCTGAGTCGTAATGATCTCTGAAGTGAACCGCTCCCCCAGCTTTTCCAAAACCGCCGCATCCACCCGCATGCCTTCCATTTCCATGTCCGACAACACGTTGGTCAGGGGCAGCTCCACCTCATAGTAGAGTTTTTGCAGCCCGGCTTCCTCGATCTTGGCTTTGAGGACCTGGCTCAGTTCCTTTAAATAACCGGTTTCCACCACCCTCAGCTGATGACCCGTTTCATTGATCTCCCGTTCGAGATAGGAGGCGATCAGTTCGCTCAGGGAGTACTGGCCCTTATTGGGCTCCAGGAGGTAGGCTGCCAGGAGGACGTCAAAATCCACCGCCTTAAAGTTGATGCCGTGCTTCTTCATGACCGTATAGGCATTTTTCACATCATAGCCGTATTTTTTTACTCCTTCATCCTCAAAGACCACCCTTAGGGCATCCATGAACGCCGGATCCTTTGCCGCCGCCTGGAAATCAATCAAAGCTCTCTGGCCTCCGAAGGATAAGTAAATATACTCGATCTCCCGTTTTGACAGCATGGGATCGGGATGGTAGGTGAAGCTCACCAGTAGCTCCGAAGCTTGTTTGATCCCCTGGTTGATTTTTCCCATCGCTTCCCCGGTGGTAATTTCCAGGTAGCCGCTGGCCCGGACCCCATTGGGTCCAACCGGGCTGCCGGGAGCGGATCCATCGGATCCATCCATTCCATTCGATCCATCCGACTCATTCATTCCGTTCAAGCCATTCCCAGTTGCCACGGCGGGCTTATCCGAAGGGGGCAGCTTGGCCAGCAATGTCTTGAACTGCAGCTTCAAATACAAGGCCCTGATCTTGTCCAAATCATAATTGCCAAGGTCCTTGATGTCATCAAAATCAACGGTGGTGGGAACATCCCGCATGATGGTGGCCAGCTTTTTGGAGAAAAAGGCATCATTCTTGTAGGTGATGAGATTTTCCTTGACCTTCTTTTTGGTGATCACATCGAGGTTTTCATAGACCCCTTCAATGGACCCATAGGTTTTAATCAAGTCAAAGGCTGTCTTTTCACCGATGCTGGGAACTCCCGGGATATTGTCCGATTTGTCCCCCATGAGACCCTTGACATCGATGAACTGGACCGGGGTGATCCCGAATTCCTCAATGAAGGCCGCTTTGTCATAGACTGCCTTGTCAGTGATGCCCTTTTTGGTGATGACCACTTTGGTCTGATCGCTGGCCAGCTGCAAGGTATCCTTGTCTCCGGACAGGATATAGCACTCCATGCCCTCCTTCTCGGCCCGATCGGCAATGGTGCCGATCAGGTCGTCCGCCTCATAGCCGTCCAATTCTAAAATGGACACGGAAAAGGCATTGAGGACCTCCTTCATCACCGGCAGCTGCTCGGCCAGTTCATCGTCCATTTTTTTACGGCCGGCCTTATAGTCAGCGTACTCGTCATGGCGGAAAGTCGGCCCCTTTTTGTCAAAAGTGGCGACGATATAGTCCGGCTTGATCTCCTCCCGGAGCTTATTGAGCATATTGATATAGCCATATATGGCGTTGGTGTGCAATCCTTCGCCGTTGACCATGGGGGGCAGGGCAAAGTATGCCCGGTTCATGATCGAATTCGAATCAATGATCAAGAGTTTTTCCATTCTGTTGTCCTCCGTAGATACTCCATCCATTATAAAGGCTAATTATGAAATTTTGCTTAAGTTTTTCCCAAGGACCGGCAAAGCCCTGCCCGGGGACAGGCAGGGCTTGTTTCTCACGAGGGTAGTTACGAGATGCAATATTTTTTTCGCCAAGTAACTTGTTAAGAATCCCGATTTCGGGATTCTTATAAGACTTTTGATATTTTATTCCCGATTTCGGGATTTTATTTGACTTTTGGCATGTTATTCCCCATTTCGGGATTTTTATTTGGTTGACTGTCGCAAATCACTCACCTTCTGCACGTTCCCATCCACAACCTGCTTTTTGCTTTCCGGAAGATACCTCCTAAAGCTCCTGATAAGGCAGGCTGCCGCAATGGTGTATCATCATAAATTTTCGAAAAGACTTGCCCGGGCAGAAACAAAGGCTGCCTGGGGTCAGTGATGGCATTCTTTCTGCCGGTATCAGGCCAAGTGCTTTAAACCACCAGCTGATTGGTCCTCTTCAGGTATTTGGCGGGGATCCTGTCCTCCAGCTTAAAGGTGATGCTCATGGGACTGGAGCCCTCGTGGCTGACGTAATTGCAAAGCCCCAGACAGGTATAGGGAGCAGCCGCCCCCTCCTCGGTTTTGTATTCCCGGACGAACAGGAGGAGCTTGTTCCCCGTCGCTCCATGGTTGATGTAGCGCTGTCCGGTGGGGGATGATTCCGAGGTGGTATGCTGGCTCTGCCAGTGGAAGGTCCCTTCATCGATGGAGTAATCCTCGTACATGGTCAGGGGTGAATACTCCTTATCCGTCTTGTTCAAAGTGACGAAGAAGACATCCAGCTTTTTGTCCGGGAAGTATTTCACGCCCTCCCGGACATTGCCCGGGGTGAAGTAGTCCAGCCCCAGGAGGATCTGATCCCGGTGGTAGTTGGCATAGACCTCCAGGGGGCAGGGAAAGCCCAGATCCAGCGGTCTGGTCCGGATGTCCAGCTTGGACCGAAGGTGTTGGAGGAGCTCCCTGATCTCAACTCCGATCCCCGGGGAAGCTGCCAAATTCCGGATTCCTTCCAGGGGATCGGAAAATCCGCACGCCTCATAAGTTTTGCCCCACAGGGTGTACTGGAACATATTGAGGAGTTTGGTCTCCGTGCTTGACAAGTCCAACACGGTTTTCGATTCCACCCTAAGGAAAAGCTCCGCCAGCCAATCGATCCAGACCAAAGAGTCCATGGCGCTGAGCTTCTGCATGACCCGACTGGTGATCTCCCCTTCCAGGGGATCGGTGGGTTCCTTCCCAACACCGGCCTCCCGGCACAGCTGGGTAAAAGTACCCAGTTTATAGAGTTTTTTGGGATTCAGGTGGTAGTGGTCCAAAAAGGCAGTCAATGACAGAGTCTTGCCGGAATCCTCCCCGAAGGTCCGGATCCGCTCCAGCAAAGCCCGCCGGCTGCCGTTGATGGAGGCTTTGATATTGTCCAGGACATGCTTACGGGCTTTTTTCTCCAGATGGATGTAGCAGCCCTTGGGAACGGAGGAGAAGCCCTCCTCGATCTCCTTGGGGAGACTTTTATGGGTATGCCCCAAGAGGGCTTTGAATTTGTCCTCGAAGTTATAGCGCTTGTTGGCCTGGCCGATAAAATCCAGGACGGTCAAACACTCCTTGCCTTCAGATAACCTTAAACCCCGCCCCAGCTGCTGTAAAAACACCGTCAGGGATTCGGTGGGCCGAAGGAACAATACGGTATTGACCTCCGGGATATCGATGCCTTCGTTGTAGAGATCCACCACAAAGATGAACCGAATCTCCCCCCGGACCAGCTTCCCCTTGGCCGAATCCCGCTCCCCCTGGGGAGATTCCCCCGACAGGCAGATGGCGGGGATGCCCCGGTCGTTGAAATACGCGGCCATGAATTGGGCATGGGCGACGGAGACGCAGAAGCCCAGGCCCTTGACCGCCTCCATACCGGTCACATAGCGGTTGATGGCATTGACGATGTGGCCGGCCCGTTTTTGGGCAGTATGTCGATTGATGGAGTAAAGATTGGACAGCTCGGCGATATCATAGCAGCCCCGGGACCATTTGAGGGTAGTCAGATCCACTTCATCGGATACGCCAAAATACTGGAAGGGGCAGAGGAGCTTCCGTTCAATGGCTTCGGGCAGCCGGATGTCGGCGGCGACCCGGTTGTCGAAATAGCCCAGGATACTTTTGCCGTCCATCCGCTCCGGAGTTGCCGTCAGCCCCAGGAGGATCCCCGGGGTATAGTGGTCCATGAGGGATTGATAACTGGGGGAGGCGGCATGGTGGAATTCATCCACCACGATGTAGTCGTAGAAGTCCGGGGAGGTCTGTTTTGTCCAGTTCCGGGAATTGAAGGTCTGGATGGACATGAACAGGTGGTCGCTCCTCTCCGGTTTATGACTGCCCACAAAGAGCTCGCCAAAGTTGGGATCCTTTAACACCGCCTGATAGCTCAACAGGCTCTGTTGTAAGATCTCTTCCCGGTGGGCCACAAACAGCAGCCGGTGCTTCCCCTGGGGATCCGCTTGGACGAAGCGCAGGTAGTCAAAGGCCGAGATCAGTGTCTTGCCCGTCCCGGTGGCGGCTACGATGAGGTTCTTATAATAGCCGTGGATCTCCCGCTCCGCCGTCAGTTTATCCAGGATCTCCCGCTGATAGGCATAGGGGTAGAGATCGAACAAAAACGGCTGGCTCGATCCCTCCGGCCGCCCTTCGCTGGCGATGGCAGCTTGAAACCGGTCCACCCCGGCTGCGTTGAAGGGCTCAAAATCCGCCGACCCCCAGTAACTTGTAAAGGTGGCGTCGATTTTCCGCAGGGTGTCGGGCAGATCCTGCTGGGTGATTTTTAAATTCCATTCCAACCCGCTGGAAATGGCAGCATTGGACAGATTGGAAGAGCCGATATAGGCCGTGGTATAGCCCGTATCCCGCCGGAACACATAAGCCTTGGCATGGAGTCTGGTCCGCTGCGTATCATAGGAGATCCGGATCTCCGTATTGGGCAGGGCCAGCAGCTCCTCCAGGGCTTTGAGGTCGGTGGCTCCCATATAGGTGGTGGTGATGACCCGCAGGCAGCCGCCGGCCTGGGTAAACTGTTTCAACTCCTCAATGATGAGCCTTAGGCCGCTCCACTTGATGAAGGAGACCAAAAGATCGATCCGGTCGGCGGAGGAGATCTCCTTTTTAAGCTCCGTGAACATGGCCGGTTCATGACTGGCTCCGGTAAACAGGGAGGAAGCGGCAATTGAAGTGACCGGTCTTTTTAAGCTTGTCCGCAACCTTGGTCCATGGACTTTGTCCAGAAGGGCCAGGAGCTGGCGGGCCGGCTCATCCACCCCCATACCGCCAAACTCCTGATCCCCGGTTTCCTCGGCAACGGCGGCAACGATCCGGTTGACCAGCTCCAACTGCGAGGCCAGGCCGGATGACCGGTCCTCCAGGGCAGACAGCCCCTTTTCCACAACCCCCTTCAGATACTTGGCCAATATTTTGGCCGCTTCCGCCTCATCGATCGTCGCCAATTCCGCCCTGTGCGCTTCGTCCTTAGCCAGGTCCGCCTCCAATTTCCGGCTGATGACCTGCTCATAAATTCCTGATTTCAGCATATCCACTCCTGTATTTTCGGCTTTTCCCTTTAGTATACCTGGTATTCAGACACCAGATGAACTTTCCCGCTGATTCTTTTCAACTGGTGAACCCCTGCCATGGTGCATCTTGATTCCGGTGATCAATTTTCACAGCGTTCCTGCCGACTCTCCGCTTTCCTGCCGCCTCTCCGCTTTCTCCCGGAGCAGCCGCTCCTTATTGGGCCGTTCCTTTAAAAGAAAGGCAGCCCAGGGCCGATTCGGGTCTTCCGGAGCATCATTGATTTTTTCCAGAGCCTCGTAGAACCAGGCGATTTCCCTGTCTGCCACCGCCGCAGGGTCGCCGGTTTGATCCAGGTGGATCAGGCAGGTCAGGCCGTAAAACACCATACCCAGGGCGTGGGTTTCCACATGGATTGTGGATAGGCCCTGACCCACAGCACGGGCAGCCGCCCAGGCAATGGGATCGGCCTCCGCCTCCCTTGCCGCCCGATGGGCACCCAGGATCGCCTGCCGTCCTTCCCCGATTTTAATCGCCCCCGCTGCCCAGGCCACGGCCCCTTCATAAGCGCAGCTTGGCCGATCATCCCCCGGTACCCGCTCCTCATAGATCTTTAGAAACCGCCGGGTGCACTCCAGCGCCCACAGGACGAGAGCCCGATGGGTGGACGTCTCCACCAGGGCTCGTAATGGCTGGATGATCTCGCTTTCCCGGTTAAACATGATTTTTCTTCCCATAAACTTTCCAATCTGGACCAACCCTTAAGGGGTGTTTCGTCCATTTTCCTCCTGCGTTTCATTATTCCTGCCTGGCATTTTCCGCTCCCATTTCACGAAGGGTCCCCGTTTAAATTCCGCTTGGACAGCGGGCGCCCTGATCCGTCTTCCTCTGCTTTATATTATAAGCCCTTTCTCTAAAATCCCCCGCTTCATCCCTGATTTCTCAGGGAACTCTCCCCGGTTTTAGGCTAACTCCCCCAGAGGGCAAGTTCAGCAGATCTAATGGAAGCCTCGCTGATTGAATGCCTACTAAAGTCATGGTATTATAGAGTTATTAAGCGAGGTGGTCACCCATGAAAATTTCAACCAAGGGCCGTTATGCCCTGCGCATGCTGCTGGACCTGGCAGAGCATGACAACAGCGGCTTCATCGCCTTGAAGGACATCGCTCAGCGCCAGTCGATCTCCAAGAAATATTTGGAGCAGATCATCCCCATCCTGAACAATTCAGGGATCCTTCAGGCCAGCCGGGGATTCCAGGGCGGCTATAAACTGGCCAAGTCACCGGATAAATATACTGTGGGGGAAATCCTCCGAATTACGGAAGGCGGCCTCTCGCCGGTGGCCTGTATGGACCAGGACCCCATGCAATGCCAGCGCAGCGGAGAGTGTGATACCCTGCCCATCTGGAAAGGTCTTGGCAAAGTCATCAACGACTATCTGGACGGCATCACCCTCCAGGATATTCTGGATGACAAAGCCGCCCGCTCCCTCAATGACTATATCATTTGATCCACAGTTCCAGTGAATCCCGGCACCTCACTCAAAACCGGTCAACCCCCATAACAACTATCCATAGACACGACAAGGATCCCTGCCAGCTTAAATGGCAGGGATCCTTGTCGTGGTTTATGGGTTTGGCAGAGTCAAAAGGGAAGGGGAAGGGGAAGGGGAAAATCAGTCAGGAGCAAGCCCCTGCGGGATAAATATTAGCCCTATTCCCCCAGTGCCTGGGTTAGGTCTGCCAGGATGTCATCAATGTGTTCCGTACCGATGGACAGACGGACGGTGTTGGGCTTGATCCCCTGCTCTGCCAGTTCCGTTGCCGACAATTGGGAGTGGGTGGTTGACGCTGGGTGGATGACCAGGGATTTCACGTCAGCCACATTGGCCAGGAGGGAGAAGATCTCCAGACGGTCGATGAAGGCCTGGGCGTCTTCTGCACCGCCCTTGATCTCAAAGGTGAATATGGAGGCCCCGCCCCTGGGGAAATATCTGGCGTAGAGTTCATGGTGGGGATGGCTCGCCAGTGATGGGTGATTTACGATCTCCACATAAGGGTGATCGGCCAGAAACCGGACAACCTTCAGGGTGTTTTCCACATGGCGCTCTACCCGGAGGGACAGGGTTTCCAGTCCCTGGAGGAACAGGAAGGCATGGAGGGGGGCCAGGGTAGCCCCGGTATCCCGAAGGAGGATGGCCCGGATCCTGGTCACATAGGCCGCCGGACCTGCCGCCTTACTGAAGCTGATCCCATGATAACTGGGATCTGGCTCAGTGATCCCGGGGAATTTGCCGCTGCCTTCCCAATCGAATTTTCCGCTGTCAACGATCACGCCGCCGATGGCCGTGCCGTGGCCGCCGATGAATTTCGTCGCGGAATGGACTACGATATCCGCCCCCCATTCAATGGGCCGAAGGAGGTAGGGGGTAGCAAAGGTGGAATCTACCACCAGGGGGATCTTGTGGGCATGGGCGATTTTGGCCACTGCAGTAATGTCGATCAAGGTAGCATTGGGGTTGCCGATGGTCTCGATGA
>CAZOTM010000049.1:0-11494 GCA_964582675.1 uncultured Clostridiaceae bacterium | reverse complement strand
GATACGCCATAGCTGACAAAGTTGTAGAGAATGCCTGAGAAGTTGACCGGTGAGCCATGGGTCAAGTGACCGCCATGGGAAAGGTTCATTCCCAGGATCTTGTCGCCGGGCTTCAATACGGACATATATACTGCCATATTTGCCTGGGAACCTGAATGGGGCTGAACGTTGGCATGCTCTGCTCCGAACAGCTCTTTCATCCGATCCCTGGCCAGGTTTTCAATCTTGTCGACAACTTCGCAGCCACCATAATATCTTTTGCCAGGATAACCCTCGGCATATTTGTTGGTAAGCGCTGAACCCATAGCTTCCATGACTGCAGGGGAAGTAAAGTTCTCCGAAGCGATCAGTTCGATGTTGTACTCTTGTCTGTGCTCTTCTTCCTCAATCAAATTAAAAATTACAGAATCAGTTTTCTTTAGGTACTTGCTATCCATTTAATCCTCCCATTGAAACAATTTTTTTTATAATTCAATTATATAACATTTCTGTTTGCCTCAAAGCTTTATTTGCAAAGTTTTCTCTTTTATCACAATTTTAACAGCATTATCGGCAAAAAAGGTTGATCCAAATGTTTTACATGAGCAATAATTCTTGTGAATAGGGATGTTTATGCTATAATTTTTGTGTGTTTCAAGGAGAAATTTATGGACTACGATAAAACTACAGACTTAATATTAAAAGCCGCCGCCTTTGCCGGACAGGCCATGCTTGAATCCGGGGCGGAAACCTATCGGGTCGAGGATACCATCAGCCGGATCCTGACTGCCTATGGCGCTGTCTCTTCCGACAGTTTTGTACTGCCCACAGGTATCACGATTTCCTGTGATGATGATAACGGCAGGACGCAGACAGCCGTGAAACGGATCCGAAAAATCAGTGTCGACCTGGAAAGGATCTCCATGATCAATGATCTGTCAAGATCCATCGGCGCCGACCGTTTATCCCCGGAGGAATTCAGACTGCGGTTGGATGATATCCTGACCCGGCAGAGGTATCCCCTGTATCTTACCTTATTGGCTGCCGCCATGATCGGTTCCAGCTTTACTCTGATGATCGGGGGAACCTTGCCGGAAAGTTTGGGAGCAGGCGTTGCGGCTCCCCTGGCCTATATTGCCAAAAAATTGACTGCCGCCCTGGGGCTCAATCATTTTTTACAAAACTCCATGGGTGGTACGGTGGCGGTCTTAACCGGGGCTTTGCTGAAGACTGCCGGATTGCTGCCGGGTTACAGCCTATTGGTGATCGGCACCATCATGATCCTGGTTCCCGGAGTAACCATCACCAATGCCATCAGAGACACCTTTCAAGGTGATTATATTTCCGGGGTTGCCAGGGCCGTGGAAGCCCTGGTGACAGCCTCCGGGATCGCCTTCGGAGCGGGCATCGCCTTTCTCCTTTTGGGGGTGATGGTATGATGATTTTGAAAGCGGCCGTCCTGGCGTTTATTGCCACCGCCGGCTTTGCCATCCTGTTTAACATTGAGCGAAAAAAAGCCGTGGTCGCCTCCTTTGGCGGCTCCCTCGCCTGGGTGGTCTATGAGACCCTCAATTCCCTGACCGGGGCCGACCTGTTATCCCTGTTTACCGCCAGCATTGCCATCGGCATATACTCTGAGATCATGGCCAGGAAAATGAGGTCCCCGGCAACCATCTTTTATATCCCCGGGTTTATTACTCTGGTACCCGGTGCCTATGTCTACTACACCATGCTGGAGGCTGCAGAGCAAAACTATAGCGGGGCTCTGGATATGTTTTTGATCACCCTGTTGAAATCTGCTGCCATTTCCCTGGGGTTGATCGTAGCCTCAGCCATGGTGGCGGTGATCTTAAATATTAAAAGAATCCGGCTGAGCACCTGGAAAAAGGAGCTGAAAAACAATTGAAACGGACAAAACTGGTTCAGGTCAGCAATGGCGGCATTTCAATCGAGGAAAGAATCCAACAGGCCTGCCTGCAATACTCCATCACTGAAGACAGCCTGATCGACATCCGGATCTCCCCGCCGGAAGATGGCCGAACGGTTGCTTTAATCATATATGATCCGGATAAACGAACCATGAAGTAACCATCGCCTCTTTTGAAAAATGGAATGACCATAAGGAGACCAACGGCAAGATCTCTCCCTTAAAAACGGGAAAGATCTTGCCGTTGGTCTCATTGGACTCTCTGCCGTCAGTTTTCATTGGCTGACTTCCCCCCCTGATTTCTTCCCAGAGTTACGCTCCCCCGCCGCTGAAGATGTGGCGTTGATTTATTGCAGGCTTCTTAGTCTGGCAACTTCGTCCCGGATGAGCTTTTCGACCCGCTCCGGCAGCTCGTCCAGGGCGGCTTTGGATAGCCCGGCCGTTTCAATGGGCTCCAGGAAACTCAAATAAACCGTAGCCGGTTTGATTTTACGATTATTTGCTTCAAACAGCTTATAGGAGCCTTCCACCACGGTAGGGACGATGGGGGCATGGGATTTTGCTGCCAATTTAAAGCTGCCGGCCTTGAACTCCAACTCCAGGTAACCCTTGTTTCTTGTCCCTTCCGGGTAAATCACCATGGAATGGCCGCTTTTCACCGTTTCTATGGCCTGCAGGATGGCTTCCATGGATTTTCTGGCTGAATCCCGGTCAATGAATGAGCACTTGATCATTTCCATCCAGTCCCTGACGATGGGGACTTTCTTCATTTCTTTTTTGGCAACAAACCCAAGGGGTTTGCCGGCATAGGCGGCAATGAGGGGGATATCGAAATCACTTTGGTGATTGGCGACAAAAACACAGGTACCCGAAGGGATATGTTCCTCCCCTGAGACGATAAAGGTTCCCCCCGTCTGCTTCAGCATTTTTTGACTGAACTGCCTGGTCACTGCCGTGCCCAAGTCATAGGCTCCCCCATCGTCCCCCGCTTCCAGTAACCGTCTGGCGGTTTTGAGATTGGGCAAGGTCCCGATGAGGTTGGCCGTAAAACTTATAAAGAACCCGATCGTTTTAAACATTTAATTTCTCCATTTCGCATTGCAAGTATCTGAGCATTTTATTTTTGCGGTTTCTCCGCTCCCTCTATTTTAGCCTCCAGTAGAAATCCGCACAACCAGAAAAAACGCATATTCATTGATGCCCGTGGGGGGAATCAATCAATATGCGTTTTAAACCACAGCCAAATGGTTCAATCTTTCATGATTTACCGGCAAATCCACCCAGCCTGTCTGAAACGCCAGACTGAGTCTCTGCCATTTTTTCACAAATTTATTCGCTGCTTATTTCTTAACGAATTTATTCATTACCCAAAGCACGAGGATCGACCCGATGACCGCCCATGCGAAACTGGCAATGTTAAAACTGGTGACCCCGTTGAAGCCCAGGGCTTCACCGATAAATCCACCCACAGCCGCACCGACAACCCCTAAAACAATGTTGTTTAGCAATGACAGCCTGGTCTTTGTAAACTTGCCTGCCAGCCAGCCGGTGATCAAACCGAATACGATCCAACTTAAAATACCCACAACAATTCCTCCTGTAAAATGGATTTGGTTTAACCAAATTTTTTTATTGATTTTAAACCATCGCTGTTTTGTGGTCACGTCCAACCTACAAACCAGCAAAGTCTATACTACAAATTTAACCTGTCTGAACCGGTTTGTTTGAAAACCAATGTAAATTTATTTTTAGTTTATAAAATATCTATAACTATTACGGAATATTCATATAAACAGGAGTCCATTGCTGGACTCCTGAACTTTTTTTTGGCGGATTTTTAGGAATGACAATCGACTTTTGGGCAGTTTTTCCTTCCCATGTGTTACTTACTGGGATCGATGGACTTCCAGCCTTTCTTGAAATAATCCACTCCGGAGTAGATCGTCATAAATCCTGCCAGGTACACGGCAATTTCCGGTAAATAGGCAAACATCACGGCTGCCCCCGGCAGATTTTTAAGGAACGTGAACGAAGCATCGGTTTCCACGGTGAGCCTGATCAGCATGAGGACGATTGCCGCCATTTGCAGGACAGTCTTCAGCTTACCCAAATTGGAAGCGGGAATCACATTATTTTCGTTGGCGGCGATGGTGCGCAGTCCGGATACGGCAAATTCTCTGCCCACGATGGCGATGGCGATCCAGGCCGGTACATAGCCTTTGTCCACCAGGAGGATGAAGGCTGCTGTCACCAGCATTTTATCGGCAAAGGGATCCATGAATATCCCGAAGTTGGTGATAAGGTTCATGGACCGGGCGATCTTTCCATCCAGATGGTCGGTATAGGAGGCCACTGCAAAGATGATCAGTGACGCCAGTGCCCAATGCGGCAGAGCATCCACCGACATGAACAGTATAAAAAACGGAATCAGCAGAATCCTGAACAAGGTCAGCTTATTGGGAAGATTCATTGGTAAGTTCTCCTATCAGATCGTATTCCAGAGCTCCGGTAATTTTGACATTCACAAACCCGCCAAGGACCAGCTCCTTGTCAGTCTTTATATAGATTATACCATCAATTTCGGGAGCCATTTCAAAATTCCGGCCGGTAAAAAACTCTTCTTCACGGCCTTCCACGACCACCTCATAGGTCCGGCCGATTTTAGCCTGATTCTTCTCCAGGGAGATCCCCTGCTGGAGCAGCATCAGACTGGCGCGGCGCTGATTCTTCAATCCCTGGGAGATCTGATCCTTCATCCGGTAGGCCGGGGTCCCTTCCTCCCGGGAATAGGTAAATACCCCGACTTTATCCAGTTTGGTTTCCTGGAGAAATTCCAGGAGTTCTTCAAATTCTTCCGCCGTCTCTCCCGGGAAGCCAACGATCAGGGAAGTCCTTAATATGGCATCCGGCATGAGCCCCCGGATCCTGGCAATTTTGGCGGTTACCTCCCCTCTGGTAGTCCGCCTCCCCATTCGTTTTAACAGGGAATCCGCCACATGCTGGATCGGCATATCGAAATAGTGGAGGACTTTGCGGCTTTGCGCAATGGTCTCCAGGAGCTCCGGGTAGATTCCTTCCGGATACATATACATCAAGCGGATCCATTTTATTCCCTCAATCCCTTCCAGGTCTTCCAGGAGTTCATGGAGGACTGGTTTGCCGTAGAGGTCAGAGCCATACATGGTGGTGTCCTGGGCGATGATGATCAATTCGGACACCCCGGCTTTCGCCAGTTTTTCGGCTTCTGCAAGGATGTGCCCCCTCTCCCTGGAGCGGTAGGCCCCCCTGATCTTGGGAATGATACAATAGGTGCAGTTTTTCGAGCACCCCTCGGAAATTCTTAAATAGGCACTTGATCCCAGGGTATCCGACAGGATCCTCTCCCCTTCGTTGATGTTGGAGTCGGAGTAATCCACATCCAGAATCCTCTCCCCGGTGGCAATGAACTGATCCACATGATCCTTTAACCGGCCGTAGGAATTGACGCCCATAATAACATCCAGCTCCGGCATTTCCTTCATCAACTCCTCACCATAGCGCTGGGTCAGACAGCCGGTAGCCATCAACAGCCGGCACTGGCCGTTTTCCTTGAACTTGGCCATTTCCAATATGGTGTCGATGGATTCCTGCTTGGCATCCTCGATGAAACCGCAGGTATTGACGATGATGATTTCCGCATCCCCTGGATCGGCGACGATTTTATACCGGTTTTTCATAATGTCCAGCATGATCTCCGAGTCTACCCGGTTTTTATCGCAGCCCAAACTGACCAGGCCCACTCTATATTTTTTATGTTCCATTTTTTACCCTTTAATCCTTACTTTTTAAATCTTCCATGGTCCAAATGACACGTCTTGGTTTGGAACCGTCAGGTCCCGAAATTACGCCGGTTTGCTCCAATTCATCCACGATCCGGGCGGCCCGGTTATAGCCGATCCTCATCCGTCGTTGCAGATAGGAGGTCGACGCCTGCTTGTTTTCCACCACAATCCGAATGGCTTCATCCAACAGTTCATCCGACCCGTCATTATGCCCATTTTCATCCCCGGACCCCGCTTCAATATGCTGGATGATCCTGGTGTCATATTGCACCTCGTCGGCCACTACTTTGATGTGGGCAACAATGGCTTCAACCTCCTCTTCGGAGATGAAAGCCCCCTGGATCCGTTTTGCCTTCTGCACGCCCACCGGGCAGTACAGCATATCCCCCTTGCCCAGGAGCTTTTCCGCACCGCCCTGATCCAAAATGGTCTTGGAATCCACATAGGAGGAGACTGCAAAAGAGATCCGGGAGGGGATATTGGCTTTGATGACGCCGGTTATGACGTCAACGGACGGCCGTTGCGTGGCGATCACCAGATGCATGCCGGCCGCTCTGGCCATTTGTGCCAATCTCATGACATAATTTTCCACCTCATTGGCAGCCACCATCATCAGATCCGCCAATTCGTCCACAATGATGACGATATAGGGCAGTTTTTCTTCAATTTTCCCCTTGGCCTTCAAATCATTGTAGCCATCGATGTTCTTCACCCCGTTGTCCGCAAACAGCTTATACCGCCTGGTCATTTCATTGACCGCCCAATTCAGGGCGCCGGCTGCTTTTTTCGGATCCGTCACCACCGGGATCAATAAATGGGGGATCCCGTTGTATACGGATAATTCCACCATCTTGGGATCCACCATGATCAACCGGACTTCCTCCGGCGTATATTTATAAAGCAGGGAAACGATCAGGGAGTTAATACAGACGGATTTGCCCGAGCCGGTAGCTCCGGCGATGAGGACATGGGGGAATCTGGTCAAGTCGCCGACGATGGATTCTCCGCTGATGTCTTTGCCCAGGGCGATGGCCAGCTTCTGGGTCGATTTGTTGAATTTGTCCGAATCGATGACTTCCCTTAAGAAAACCGGGCTGGTCTCCTTGTTGGGGATCTCGATGCCCACTGCTCCCTTTCCGGGGATGGGGGCCTCGATCCGCACGCCGGAGGCTGCCAGGCCCATGGCGATATCATCCGATAAACCCACGATCTTGGAAACTTTGATGCCCGGCTTTGGCTGCAGCTCATACCTGGTGACAGTGGGTCCCTTGCTCACATGGATGACGGTGGCATCAATGGAGAAGCTCTTTAAAATATCCTGGAGTTTCTGGGCATTCTCCATGATCTCCAGCCGGTCATCCTCGCGGATCATGCCCTTGATGTTTTCTTTCAACAGAGCCAATCCCGGATAATTATATACCAGCTTTTTTTTGGCCTCCGGATCATCCACGGAAATCTGCTTTCCTTTCATTGGCTGGAGATCCAACGCATCCTCCCTGCCGCCTGCCATTGCCTGTCGGCCTTGCTCCGGGCGCCCAGCCCCCTGGACACGGCCAGTCTCCTGACCATTGGCGATTCCCTCAGAGGCTATGCCAGATGGATTTCCCCCGGAAACAGCCCCATCGCTGTCAAATTTATTTTCAATTGGTTTATTTTCAGATGGTTTGTTTTCAATTGGTTTGTTTTCAATTGGCTTGTTTTCAGCTGGTTTATTTTCAGAGAAGTTATATTCAAGCGGCTCAGGTCCGTCTCCGGCGGTTTGGATATCCGACAGCTCCAGTCCGGTTTTGCCTTTGCGGGCAACGACCCTATCGTCCCCCCCAAAACTCTCATTTCCAGCCACCCCCCAGCTTGCCGGGTCCCCCTTCGGATTGCCGGATGGCACTGGAGTTTTGACTTCGATGTTGTATTTATTTCCGGGGGACTGGTTTTTGCCATCCCCGGCAAAGGTCAGTGGTTTAGACTCATCTGAATATCTGGAAAATGTAGGCAGCTTGAGCTTCCCGGCGTCCTCCTCAGATTTTTCCCGGGGTCCGAATTTAAAGCCCTTTAAACTTAAGGGCTCTTCCTGAGGCGATCCAGCTTCCGCCGCCTGGGGATTTTGCCTTTTGATTACCGGTACTTCAAGCTTATTGAGCAAAGCCGCCTTGTCTTCAGCTTTCTGTTCCGCCTCGGCTTTCAGTTTTCTTTCCGCCAATTTCTCTTTCCATTGGGCATTGATCGACTCCCCGGCATCTTTTCCCTTTTTCAGGGAATCATACAGGGTAGTATCAAAGAGGAGGACAGAGCCTAAAATAATTCCCAGTCCGGAGAAAATATATGTGCCCACCGCCCCCACCAGTTTTTCAATGGGATAAGCCAGAGCAAACCCGATTATCCCACCGTGGGAATGATCCGTCAAATTCGAGATGGCCGTCAGGGCAGCAGGAAATCCCAGTTCATCGCCCAAATAAGTAGTTTTCAAAGACAGGATGACAGCCAGGGAAACCAGACTGATCAGGACCCCCATGGTCCTTCGCCCGGCAAACATGCCGGATTTCCGGATGATGAAGGAAAACCCCCAAACCAGGAGAAGAACCGGCACCAGATAGGCCGTAAACCCTGCCGCAGCAAAGACGGCAGCCTTCAACCATTCGCCCAGCCGGCCGATTTTATCGGTAAAAATGCTGGCGGTCATAAACAAACCGACCCCGATCAACAGACTTCCGGTGATCTCATTGCCCATGCCCGTATAAAATTTATCGTCAGCGGCTGCATTGGCAGCTGAATTTCTTTTAATCGTCGTCGATTTCGATGCAGTCGTCTTCTTCTGCACCGGTTTTTTCTTGCCTTCCGCCAAATGTCCCACCTCCTGCTTAAAATGATTATTCCACTCCATATTCTAACATATCTTAGGGAATTAACATAATGGCCCGGAAGACGTCTGGATGACGTCCGATGACGTCCGGCCGGGAAAACCCAGACCGAACCCCATAACCTGAACATGTGAGCGGAGCCGCAGAGAGGACACGTGGAGCGAAACTGAAAAAGAAAACTCTTCTGTCAGACTTTTTCCGGCAGAAAAAATCCAGGACGCCCGTCGCTGGCGTTCTGGATTGGAGATTTATTGCAGCAAATGTTAAGAACCTAAATCGGCTCCCAGGCTCTGACACCCAGGGGATCTGCCCAGCGTTCGGTTAGGTCCGGCCGCCTGGCATCCTTGGTCGATCTTGCCCTGGTTAGGCTTTAGCGCATGATGTCGATGAGATCTTTTTTGGCAGCGGCATTGGCCGGCATGACGGAGAAAACCAAGCCGATGGACACGGATATGACCACCGTCAGGAGGATGGAATTGATATCGACGGCAGCCTGGAACGGCAAAAATTTCGAAATCAGGCTGGCACCGGCCACTCCGAACAGGAAGCCCAGCAGCCCGCCGATGGAGGTAATCAAAAGGCCTTCAAACAGGAACTGATTGCGGATCGAGCCTTGGGTTGCCCCCAGGGCCCGCCGGATCCCGATCTCCTTGGTCCGTTCCGACACGGAAATATACATCATGTTCATGACCCCGACACCGGCGATGAGGAGGGAGATCCCCGCAATGGCCGAAATGAAATAAGTGATCATTTGCAGCGCATTGCCGATCCCTTCCGTCACCACCGCCAGATCGAATATCCGGTATTCTCCGTTGTTCTTCATGGTGCCGTGGAGCCTGAGCTTTTCAACCACCTGATCGGTGACGGTTTTAGGAGACACCACGGATTTCAGGGTGATCATCAGGTTATTGCCGGAATTCTCCGGAGCAAAATATTTTCGGAAGGTTGCATCGGGAATGTAGATGTCGGAGCGGTCCAGGGACATGAAATCCATATTGGACACACCCGGGAACACGCCCACCACCCGGAACATCCTGTCCTGGAGGAAGATCGTCTGCCCCACCGCATTATCGGCGGTTTTATAAAAATTCACGGCGGTTTCCCGGGAGATGATGACCACTGCAGCTTCACTCTCTTCATCGATGGAATCCAAGTTCCGCCCATAAAGGATTTCCCCGCTGTAGCGGGTTCGGCTGATGAAACTGTTGCCCTCACCATCCGAGTAGTATGATTTGGCAGTCAGTGTCTCAAACCCCCGGTCCAGTTCACCCACCCGGACCTTTTGGACCCCTTCCACTGAAGAAGCAAGCTCGAGATCGGCGGTGCCGTAAAATGTCAGGGAGGATTCATAGAGATTTTCATCGTAGGGTGCGAACAGGATGTTCACCACCACCTCATTGCCAGTGGACTGAGTGAGATTGGCCACCATGGACTTCTGAAAACCCTTGCCCAGCGCCATGATGGTAATGACTGCGGCGATGCCGATGATGATGCCCAGCATGGTCAGAATACTGCGCCGTTTGTTTTTGACGATGGCACTCATGGATGATTTCAGTATTTCGGAAAGCTTCACTCCTCATTCCTCCTATAGTCCTCGACGATTTGGCCGTCAAAAATCCGGATGATCCGGGAGGCATAATTGGCCATGGTCTGATCATGAGTGACCAGGATGATCGTGACATTTTCCTGCTTATTTAATTCCTGAAACAGTTTCATGATCTCCGTGGAGGTGTTGAAGTCCAGGGCCCCGGTGGGTTCATCAGCAATGATGAACTTGGGCTGATTGACCATGGCTCTGGCGATGGCGGTCCGCTGCTGCTGCCCGCCGGACAGCTGCCTGGGCAGCTTGTCCCATTTATCGGCGATGCCGACTTTTTCAAGATAGGACATGACGATGGGCTTCGCCTGACGGCTCGTATATCCCCGGTAAAGGAGCGGCAGTTCCACATTTTCCAGGACCGTATTAGTCTCGATCAAAGAAAAATTCTGGAATACGAAACCAACCATTTCGTTCCTGATCTGGGACAGCCTGTCATCATTTTTGCTATCCTGGATCTCCCCGTTGTAGAGATATCTGCCCTCGTATTTTGAATCGATGAAACCGAACAGGTTGATGAGGGTGGATTTCCCGGACCCGGAGGGTCCCATGACGGCAACGAATTCCCCATCCCTGATCTTCAGGGAAAAATCCTTTAAAACGTGGAGGGTCTCTCCCCCGGTGATATAGTATTTATTGATATTGATCAGTTCTATCATGGTGAAACCTGGACATCTTTCCCATCCTTAAGTTCTCCATCCGGATTTTCAATGATGGTGTCGCCGATTGCCAGACCTTCCACCAGGGTCAGATACGTACCGGTATCCCTGACTTTGACGGCTTTCTTGTAGGCTTTGCCATCTGTCAGCTGGTAAACAAAGGTAGTCTCCCCTTCTGTCAGGACAGCCTCCCTGGGGATGACAATTTCTTCCGTGGCGATGGAGATCTCCACCGAGTACCCGTAAATAATGGCTTTTTCCGGCTTGACGGTAAATGCGTAATTGATTCCGGAGGAGATCAGTCCGGAGGTCATGGCCGCTTTCTCGGGGAGGATGGAGATGGCGGCGATTTTTCCCCGGACGGTTTCCCGGGTGGGTACCACTAAAATCTCCACGTCTTCGCCTTCCGTCAGCTTGTTCAAATCATATTCAGTGACGGTGGCTTTGATCAGCGTATCCTGGCTGATGATCTCCATGAAGGGCAGCCCCTGGGCTTGCTTGTTTTCCGGATAAACCAGGACGATCCCGTCAATTTGTGCAGTTGCCTGGTTAACACTGGCCGATTCAGATTGAGTCAGCCGGTCATAGGCGTCATCCCTGACATTGGCAGCTTGCCTGACCGCCTTTTCCAACTGCCTGACCTCATTGGCCAGGAC
>CAZOTM010000048.1:0-11563 GCA_964582675.1 uncultured Clostridiaceae bacterium | reverse complement strand
GGACACGCCGGCCGTCCTTTTTCAGGACGCCGAACTTGCCGATATCATGGCCGGCAGCAGCCCCGGACACCCGGCCCAGATCCACATTGAAACCGAGTTTGGCAAACTGGCGGCCCAGGTTGATGGCCACGTAGTGGACGCCCAGGACATGGTCTAAGGTATTGTAGCCGTAGACTTCCCAGGACAATTTCATGATTTCATAGATATAGTCATTGCGGAAGGCCTTGGTGAAGTGTTCGTATTCCTTGTCCTCCAATCCCAGCCGTTCTTCCTTGGTTAAAAACCCCAGCTTGTGGTCCATGACAAAACTGCCGGTCATGAAGGTCAGTTCATAATCGGTCAGTTCCCGGTAGACCGCCAGGAGGAGTTCATATCGTTTGGCGTTGCCGTAATCTTTAAATTCAGAAGATTGGGGGAAACTTTTCAGGAGCACATAATTGTAGAATTCTTCCCGATTTAAAGGGATATTCAGGACCTCCATGATCATTGCCAGGGTTGCGCCCTGGCCTTCGGTGGTGGCGATGAGGTTTTCGGCCAGGGTTTTCGGCCCGCCCGAAACCTTGCCCTTCAACAAATTGCTCAGTACAGTGGAGAGTTTATTACGATCCATAATGCCTCCGAATGTGGATTGCTTTGAGGTGGAGCTGATCCGACCGCACTTTGAACGGGCGGCTGGATGGTTTTGGGGCTGATTATCTACTTACACTGATTATTTATATTATAGCCTTTATCAGCTGATAATTTCCAAAAAATTAGAGATTAAGAAGCGGGAAGAAGGTGATCGCCATCGGTAAGTGGAGATACAGCCGCCAATTGGCGGCCGCTGGGGTGGCGCCGGCTTTTTAATTTAAAGTTAATTAAGATGGTTTATCGTAGAAGCATATTTAAAGATGGGTGAGACTTATGGAGAATGGAAACAGAAATTTCATAACACAGCTGATAGCTATGATAATTATCCTCATTGTCGGCATACCGGTCATCGTCGGATTGTCGGCCATTTTATTGATGGGGCTGATTATCCTGTTCGGCCTGCTCTTTGTAAGCATTGCCCTGACGTCGGCACCGTTTATCGCCGGGGTGGAACCGGCGGTGGCCCAGCTGATAGCCGGGATCCCCCTGGAAACCGTGACCTTCTTTGGGGTGGGGTTTATCTGCCTGACCATTTTTTTATTCACAGTATATATGTTTCTGGTCAAATCAGTCTTCCTGTTTTTGACCGATATGGTCAAACGGATTTTAGGGGTGGAGGTCAGACATGGGAAAAATTGGTAAAACCATGATGCTGTCTGCCCTGGTTTTGGGCATCGTGTTCTTTGCCCTGGGGTTTGGCTCCGCCGACCGGGCCGGGATCTCAATGGAGCAAATGATGGAGCGGGTAATGGCCAATATCCGGGAAATGAATATCGCCCCGGCTTTGAATGAATACAGCGATGTCTTCGAACAGGACCGGATCCCCCTGGATGATTCGGTGACTAAAATAGTCATCCATTCCAGTTTTCCGGATTTTAACATAACCTCGGGCGGGGAAGGGGCGGTGGATGTCTTGATCGAGGGCAGCATCCATTCCGCCTTCGCTGATGAGCTTTATGCCTGGAGCACGACCGATGGCTGCCTGACTTTGGATATCGCCAAGATTTACAGCCGGACCCCCTCCGCCACGGGACTGCATGTGAGCATCGACTTGCCAGCTGAATTCACCGGGGAGATCGAAATCAACACGGTATCGGGCAATGTCTATCTGGAGGCGGCGGCCGGGCAAATCGGCGTAAAAACCACCTCAGGGGATATCTCCATCCTGTCGGTGGGAAAGAGCGTCATCAAGGCCGGATCGGTTTCGGGGAATCTGGAAATCAATGGAGAATCCATCCGCTTCGATGCCAGCTCCCTGTCGGGCAATGCCAATATCTCGGGAGAGCAGCTGGAAGGGACTGCCTCAACAGTTTCCGGCAGCATCACATTAACCGGGAACCAATTGACCGGCGACTCCAAATTGAATTCGGTGTCGGGCAGTGTTGAGGCCAATCTCCTGGGAAGTTATGATTTTACTGCTGATTCCACCTCGGGGAATATCCAGACCAGCGGGGGAGACGGGGCGAATTCGGGTCGGATGGGGGAGGGCGGCAGCCGATTGGACATCCAGACCACCTCGGGGGATATTTCTCTTCAACAACCCTGATTGTCAGAATGAGCAAACGTTGATTCCAAATGAATGCGATCAATATTGGTCAATTTTCAGGAATATTTAATCCGCCTTGTCTTGACACTTGCGGCTGCTTTAATATAATTTAAGTGTACATTAAATTCTCCTGGACGGAGGAATACTATGATATAGTATTAGTAGTGTAAAAATTTATGGGGGTGTATTTTATGAATCCAGTTGTAGATCAAGATTTATGTATAGGTTGTGGACTTTGCACCAGCATTTGCCCAGAAGTGTTCGAAATGAACGATGATGGCAAGGCTGTAGTTATCGCCGGCGCAGATTTTGCGGCAGTTGAAGCAACGCTTACGGAAGCAGTTGAAAGCTGTCCGGTTGCAGCAATCACTTTATAGTCAGCTTTTATAAAGATCATGACGAAGAGGCTCCTCCGGGAGCCTTTTTTTTGGCATTTTTCCTTTGGATTTCAATAATGCGGTATGATGGTAGTGGTATCTTAACCCAGAGCAACGGGAGAATCAGACATGAACGATCGTAGTAAACCCCTACAAACCAATCAGGCATTTATGACAGAATTATTCCGCGGCGCCTTCCGGGGGGATTTGAGGAGTATCCTGTTCCTCCTGTTCGCCCTTTTGATCGCCGTTTATCCCCTCCTCCGGACCGAGGCAGGCATCGCCTTGTTTACCCTGGCGATCATCCTCTACATCGTTTATCTTATTAAGGATAAACCCGGGCGGCAAAGATTTATGGCCGGGGTTAAGGATACAAAATCCATCACCACCATGGCCCTGTTATTCATTACCCTGTGGACCATCCTGTCTGCCGCGGCTTCCTTCAGTCCCGTGGAAACCCTGGGGTACTCCGTCCTCGTCATTTATTTGTTCCTATTCTTCATCCTCTTAAAGTATGAGTTTCCCCAGGGGAAATACCGGGAAGGGTTTTACGGGGCATATTTTCTGGGCTTGTTTCTGGTCATGGGCTATTTGATGATCCAGAACCTGGGGACCCTCATAGAGCACGGTCAATTTATCCGCGGCACGCACCTGGCCACCATTGAGAATGCCAATTCCCTGGCGATATTTGCCATGACCGGATTTTTCACCGCCCTGTTCAAAGCCAGGGAAGCCAAAACCCGGGCCAGTCGGAGCTTCTTTATCCTCCTCACCGCCATCACCATGGCCGGTATATTGCTGGCCCAGTCCAGGGCAGTCCTGGTCACCATGTTCATCGGCTTTTTCATCCTGATCGTCCGCTATAACAAAAAATTCATTTGGTCCCTGCTCCTGTTTGCCGCCTTGATCATCCTCCTGCCCAGTGTCCAGCAAAGGTTTCTGGATATCTTTTCCTACGAACAGAACGTGCCCCGGGTCAAAATCTGGATAACCGCCGTCAAACTGGCCCAAATGAATCCCTTGACCGGGACCGGAGCCAATGTCTTCCGCTTTGGGTATGGAGAATATTTCAAGACTCATCCGGAACTGTTCAACAACTGGGATATTAAGGAGATCTGGCATGCCCACAACATGTTCCTGAGATTTTTGGCTGAACTGGGGATACCGGGCCTCCTGGGGATCCTGGGAGTGGTCTGGGGTTCCTTCCGGGGCGTATTCGCCATCATGACAAGCCGGGTCTACCGGGCCTCCCGGAGCAAATTCGCCGACGGGATCTTCATCGCTTTGGTATCATTTTACTTGGCCAATTTGATGGATTCCTATTTTATGGAACCCAAAATCATGCTTGTATTCTATGTTTTCCTGGGGGTTTCCCAGGCATATTCCCAAAACCACCAGCTGGTGACCTGATGATTGGCCATTTTAGGCGGCTTCAGATATAATTGCAGTAAGCAGATCAGAAAATTTAATAAAACCGCAAAAAAAGCCAGTTTTACAGGTAGGTTAAACCAAACAGTAAAACCAAACAGTAAAACCAAACAGTTGAACCAAACAGTAAAACCAAACAGTCGAACCAAACAGTAGAATAATAATTAAATGGGAGTGATGATTATGGAAGAAAACAAACGGGTTGCCCTGATCAAGCAGGCGATTTTAAACGAACTGGAAGGCTACGAATTCTATAAGCTCTACGCCGGCAAGGTTTCTTCGGCCGAAGTCAAAAAGACCTTTGAAGGGATCGCTGCCGAGGAATTGCAGCACATCGAATTCATCAAGACGCTCCTTCAGGCCACGGATGAGGATAAGCTGGCCCTGGCCTCCATCGAAGTGCCAGCCCCGGGGATCTTTAAGTTCTCCATGCTGACACCTGATGATCTGTCCCTGGCCCTGGCGGCATTCTCCATCGCCATGCGCATGGAGGAGGATTCCCAGAGGTTCTATCAGGCAGCCGCTGATGCCACCTCAGATGAATCAGAAAAAGCCTTTTTCCTCCGTCTCCGGGATTGGGAGATCGTCCACCGCAATGCTTTTGAAAAAGAGTACAAGCTGTTGCGGGACGAGTGGTGGGAAGAGAATTCCTTCGCACCCTACTAAACCATTCGCTGCAGAGACTCAACGCCAAACCAAGCGCCAGGCCATCCGGCAGGGTTCGGCGGACCGGCCGGGATAGCTGATGATGAGATTCCAGCTGAATTTATAAGGGATTGCGACTATTTTATCAATTGTCGAACCCCTGTGAAATATCAGCGGAGATTCCCAGAATTAAAAATATTTTTCATCAATATGTTGACAATAAATTGCGGAGTTGTTAATATCTATTTTATATCCATATCAAAAGCGATGACGGAGACAATACTTAAAGATTGCAGATTCAGAGAGTCGATGCCTGGTGCGAATCGATGCTGCCCTTTTCTTATACTCACTCCCGAGCGGTTTCGCTGAATTTTTACTAAGCGGAAACGGTATGCCCCGTTACAGGCAAGAGTTTGTTTGAACTTGATCGAGCGCTGGCTTAGGCCGGCATTAGGGTGGTACCGCGGAATGTTTTCGCCCCTGCATATTTTGCAGGGGCTTTTATTATACCCAATGAAAACAAATGAGAAGGAAAGGAGCGCCCGGATGATTCGGGCGGTGTGGAATGACATGGAAAGACACGTACTATCGATACTGGTGGCCAATGAACCAGGCGTACTCTCAAGGATATCCGGCCTGTTCAGCAGGAGGGGATACAACATTGAAAGCCTTACGGTTGGAAGGACAGAGCATCCGGAGGTTTCAAGGATAACCGTTTCCTTGACCTGTGACGATTCAACCCTGGAGCAGATCATGAAGCAGTCGGAAAAGCTTTATGTGGTCAGAGCGGTGGAGGAATTAAAGCCCAAGGATTCCGTTTACCGGGAATTGGCACTGGTTAAATTTAAGGCCGATGAGGCTGCCAGAGGTCCAATCCGCGGAGTGGTGGATATCTTCCGGGCAAGCATTGTGGATATCGGCCCGGAGAGTCTCATCGTGGAGATCACCGGTGATGGAGACAAGATTGATGCCTTCATCAAGGTGGTGGAATCCTATGGGATCATCGAAATGACCAGGACCGGCTTGACTGCCCTGGGCAGAGGCAGCCAGGGGATCACCGACCATTTGACTGACTTCTAAAAGGTAGATTACTTAAGGGCCTTAAGATAATGGGCCAATTAACGAATCAGAGCAAACCATCAAACCCAAACAAGCAGTACCAATAAACAGATCAACCAATCAGACCAATCAAGGACAAACACTACGAACAATCGGTCAGAAACCGATGTTCGATATAAAACTAAAAATATGAAAAAATTTCAGGGGGAACAAAAAAATGGCAGTTATGTATTATGAGAAGGATTGTAACAGAGCAGCACTTGAGGGAAAGACGGTGGCGATCATCGGTTATGGCTCCCAGGGACATGCCCATGCATTGAATTTGCAGGAATCCGGGTTCAACGTAGTCGTCGGACTCTATGAGGGAAGCAAGTCTTGGAAAATGGCTGAAGACAGCGGACTTAGGGTAGCCACCGCCTCTGATGCAGCCAAGGAAGCGGATATCATCATGATGCTGGTTCCTGACGAAAAGCAGCCTGATATCTATAATGGCAGCATTAAGCCCAATCTCACCGCCGGCAAGAGCCTGGTATTCGCTCATGGCTTCAACATCCATTACTGCCAGATCATCCCCCCCGCCGATGTGGATGTGTTCATGGTAGCGCCCAAGGGACCGGGCCATACTGTCAGAAGCCAGTTTGTCGAAGGCAAGGGCGTGCCCTGCCTCATCGCCGTATACCAGGATCCTTCCGGCAAAGCCAAGGAAACTGCCCTGGCCTATACTCTGGGCATCGGCGGCGCCAGAGCGGGAATTTTGGAGACGACCTTCAAGGAAGAGACGGAGACCGATCTGTTCGGCGAGCAGGCAGTCCTGTGCGGCGGCGTTACCGCTCTCATGAAGGCAGGCTTCGAGACCTTGGTCAATGCCGGCTATCAGCCGGAAAGCGCCTACTTCGAATGCGTCCATGAGATGAAACTCATCATCGATCTGGTCATTCAGGGCGGCTTGAGCTATATGCGTTATTCCATTTCCGATACCGCCGAATACGGCGACTACTCCGTGGGTGACCGGATCATCACTGAAGAGACCAAAAAAGAGATGAAGAAAGTCCTTAATGAAATCCAGGACGGTACCTTCGCCAAGAGCTGGATCCTTGAAAATAAGGCAAATCGGCCGGCCTTCCTGTCCAGACGCAGGATCGAACAGGCTCATCAGGTGGAACAGGTCGGTAAAGAGCTCAGAAAGATGATGAGCTGGAACAAATAAAGGATCTCTGATCCTGGAAGAAAAGAGGAGACATAAATTGAACGCTAAAATATCAGTATTTGACTCGACCTTAAGGGACGGGGCACAGGGAGAAGGGATATCCTTCTCCGCAGAGGATAAGCTCAAGATCGTACGAGCCCTGGATGGGATCGGTGTGGAGTTCATCGAAGCCGGCAATCCATTCTCCAACCCCAAGGATTTGGAATTCTTCCAAAAGGTTGCCGATATCAGGCTCGAACACGCCAAGCTCGTGGCATTCGGGTCCACCCGACGAAAGAACATCCTGCCTGAGGATGATGACAACCTCAAGTCAATACTGCAGGCCGGGACCGGATACATCGCCATTTTCGGCAAATCCTGGGATTTCCATGTCACTGACATCATCAATACCACGCTGGAGGAAAACCTCCGGATGATTGCCGATACGGTAGGGTTTCTCAAACAGCGGGGCAAAGAAGTCTTCTTTGATGCCGAGCATTTCTATGACGGCTACAAGAATAACCGGGAATATGCCATGGAATGCCTCAAGGCAGCCAGGGACGCCGGGGCCAGGAGTCTGGTGCTCTGCGATACCAACGGCGGCTGCCTGCCCCACGAGATCGACCAGATCACCAGGGAAGTGGTGGCAGCCTTCGACATCCCGGTGGGCATCCACTGCCATAATGATTCCGGCTGCGCCGTGGCCAATTCTGTCACAGCCGTCCATGCCGGCGCCACTGAGGTGCAGGGTACCTTCATCGGCTTCGGGGAAAGGTGCGGCAATGCCAATCTGTCGACCATCATCCCCAACCTGCAGCAGAAAATGGGCTACAACCTGATTCCTGCTGAATACATGGAGCTATTGACCCCGACTGCCCGGCTCATCGGCGAGACCGCCAACGTCAGTTTTGACGAGAATATGCCCTATGTGGGCCGCAATGCGTTTTCCCACAAGGGCGGCATGCACATCGATGCGGCCATGAAAAACACCAGGAGCTTCGAGCACATCGAACCTGCCGTTGTGGGCAACACCAGGCGGTTCCTCATGTCCGAGGTATCGGGCCGGAGCACGGTGATCAAGAATATCCAAAAGATCGCTCCCAATATCAGCAAAGACTCGGAAGAAACCAAGGTCATTTTGAAGCGGCTCAAAGAGTTGGAACACATGGGCTACCAGTTTGAAGGTGCGGAAAGCTCCTTTGAATTGGTGATCCGCAAGCAGCTGGGCAAATACAAACCCTTTTTCGACCTGGTGGATTTCAAGGTCATCGGCGAACGGGGCCAGGAAGCCGGCGAGCACAGCGCCTATGCCATGGTGAAGATCAACGTGGAAGGCACCACTAAAATGACGGCAGCCGAAGGGGACGGTCCGGTCAATGCATTGGACAAGGCCCTTCGGGAATGTTTGGAAAACTTCTACCCGGTGCTCAAAAAGACCAGCCTCACCGACTATAAGGTCAGAGTCCTGGACTCTCGGGATGCCACGGCCTCCAAGGTCAGGGTCCTCATCAGCACCACGGACGGAGAGACCGAGTGGACGACCATCGGCGTATCCAAGGATATCATCGGCGCCAGCTTGAAAGCCCTGGTGGATGCCATCGAGATCAAGCTCTTAAGGGAGCTGGAAATTAAAATCAAAAGCTATTTGTAATATACGGAGGAAAATAAATGGGAATGACAATGACACAAAAGATCCTTGCCAGCCACTGCGGCCTTGACGAAGTCATAGCCGGCCAGCTCATTATGGCTGATTTGGACCTTGTCTTAGGCAATGATATCACTACCCCGGTGGCAGTAAAGGAATTTTCAAAACTGAAGAATACGGAAGTCTTCAATAAGGGGAAGATCGCGATCGTACCGGACCATTTCGCCCCGAACAAGGACATCAAGGCAGCGGAGCAGTGCAAATTCATCAAGGAATTCGCCAGGGACAAACAGATCGAGAACTACTTCGAAGTTGGCGAGATGGGCATTGAGCATGTCCTTCTCCCCGAAAAGGGACTGGTCGTACCGGGGGATGTCATCATCGGAGCTGATTCCCATACCTGCACTTATGGAGCCCTGGGGGCTTTCTCCACCGGTATCGGCTCCACGGACATGGCAGCCGGCATGGCCACAGGCAAAGCCTGGTTCAAAGTGCCGGAAGCCCTGCGCTTTGAATTGACCGGCAAGCCCACCAAGTGGGTCAGCGGCAAGGATGTCATCCTCCATATCATCGGTATGATCGGTGTGGACGGTGCCCTCTACAAGTCCATGGAATTTACCGGGGAAGGCCTGAACCACCTCTCCATGGATTCCCGGTTCACCATGGCCAACATGGCCATTGAGGCCGGTGCCAAGAACGGCATCTTCCCGGTGGACGAGAAGACCATCGAGTATGTCAAAGCCCATTCCCAGCGGGAATACAAGGTATTCGCCGCCGATCCGGATGCGGTCTACGAGAAAGTCTACGAGATCGACCTGTCGAAAATCCGGCCGACTGTGGCATTCCCCCATCTGCCGGACAATACCCGGACCATCGATGAAGTGGGCACGATCAAGGTCGACCAGGTGGTCATCGGTTCCTGCACCAACGGGCGAATCGAGGACTTAAGGGTGGCGGCCGGGATCCTGCGCGGCAAAAAAGTCGCCAAGGGACTGCGGGTACTGGTTTTCCCGGGGACCCAGGCCATCTATCTCCAGGCCATCGAAGAAGGCCTCGTCCAGGACATCGTCAAGGCGGGAGCGGCTTTCTCCACCCCCACCTGCGGACCATGCCTGGGCGGCCACATGGGCATCCTGGCCAAGGGCGAGCGGGCGGTTTCCACCACCAATCGCAACTTTGTCGGCCGCATGGGCCATGTGGAGTCTGAGGTTTATCTGGCCAGCCCGGCAGTGGCTGCGGCGTCTGCGCTGACAGGGTACATTTCGAACCCTGAAAACATATAGGAGGGATTGAAATGTTAGCGAGAGGAAAAGTATTTAAATATGGGGACAACGTCGATACCGACGTCATCATACCCGCCAGGTATCTCAACACTTCCGATGCCAAGGAACTGGCCGCCCACTGCATGGAGGATATCGACGGCGAGTTTGCCGGGAAGGTAGAGAACGGAGACATCATCGTGGCCGACAAGAACTTCGGCTGCGGTTCCTCCAGGGAGCATGCGCCCCTGGCCATCAAGACGGCCGGCGTATCCTGCGTCATCGCCAAAACCTTTGCCCGGATCTTCTACCGCAATGCCATCAACATCGGCCTGCCGATTTTAGAGTGCGTCGAGGCAGCGGAGAAGATCCAGAGCGGCGATGTGGTGGAGGTCAATTTCGACACGGGCGTGATCACCAACCTGACCAGGGGCGAGAGCTACCAGGGACAGGCATTTCCGGAATTCATGCAGGCAATCATCAAGGCCGACGGCCTGGTGAACTACATCAACAATCAAGGCTAGGAAGGGCAGGGCAAGAGCATGGATAAGAAGTCTTGGCCGGCGGCGCCTCCATTGACCAATATGGCGTGCCGTTGACCGATGAGACCGTCAAAGTTTGCCAGGCCAGCGATGCGGTCCTCCTTGGAGCCATGGGCGGACCCAAATGGGATAACGTCCCCGGCCATCTCAGACCGGAAGCCGGGCTGCTCAGCCTGAGAAACCAGCTGGGATTGTTCGCCAACCTAAGGCCGGCAGTCATGTATCAGGAGCTTTCCGGCGCCTGTCCCCTGAAGGAATCGGTCATCGGCAGCGAAGGGCTGGATTTTGTGGTCGTCCGGGAACTGACCGGCGGAGCTTACTTCGGTAAGCGGGAGACGGGCAGGGATGAAAACGGGATGTGGGCTTATGACACCATGTTCTATACCGAAAATGAGATCCGGCGGATCGTCAAAGTAGGCTTTGACATGGCCATGAAACGGAACAAACAGCTGACCAGCGTCGACAAGGCCAATGTCCTGGACTCCTCCCGGCTTTGGCGGAAAGTCGTTTTGGAAATGGCGGCGGATTACCCGGAGGTCACCCTCAACCATCTCTATGTTGACAACTGCGCCATGCAGCTGGTCATCAATCCCCGGCAGTTCGACGTCATCTTGACGGAGAATCTGTTCGGCGACATCCTGTCGGATGAGTCCAGCATGATCACCGGATCCATCGGCATGCTGCCATCCGCCAGCATGGGAGACTCCACCTTCGGCATGTACGAGCCCATCCACGGCTCGGCGCCGGACTTAGCAGGACAAGACAAAGCCAATCCCATCGCCACCATTTTGTCCGTGGCCATGATGCTCAGGTTGTCTTTTGGAATGGAGACGGAGGCCGCGGAAATCGAAGGGGCCGTGAAGCAGGTCCTGGAAGAAGGCTACCGGACCGGCGACATCATGAGCGAAGGCAAGACACAAGTCGGCACCCTGGCAATGGGCCAGCTCATTCGGGACCGGATCTGATAAAGAGGAGGCAGCAGATATGCGAAGCGACAGCGTGAAAAAGGGTGTGGAGAGAGCTCCGCACCGGTCATTGTTCAAGGCCATGGGATTGACCGATGAGGAGCTCGACCGTCCCCTGATCGGGATCGTCAGTGCCAAGAGTGAGATCGTGCCGGGCCACAAGCATCTGGATACCATCGTTGAGGCGGTGAGGACCGGGATATTGATGTCTGGCGGGACCCCCATCGTATTTCCTTCCATTGGCGTCTGCGATGGCATTTCCATGGGTCATGTGGGGATGA
>CAZOTM010000047.1:10055-11845 GCA_964582675.1 uncultured Clostridiaceae bacterium | reverse complement strand
TGCGAGGTTTATGCAATTGCTTCTTAAGAAGCAGCAATTATTCATAACCCTCTAATTAATTAATAATTTCTTTAACATTATATTCCAAGGGTAATTGTGGAGTTTAGTATATAATAGTAACTAAGGAAAATCCTTAAGGAGATGGGAAATGTATCGAGATGAAACCAGAAACCGCGCAACCCTTACTTTCTTATTGATAGGGATCAACGCGCTAATTTTTGCATATACAGCCTACCTGTCACGTTCCCCAAGCATCGATCCTTTGGTGCTCATCGTCAATGGTGCGAATTTTGCGCCCCTGGTGGCACAAGGCCAGTACTACAGGCTGATCACTTCGGCCTTTCTCCATGGCGACATCACCCATCTGGCCTTCAACATGTACTCCTTGTACATCCTGGGTCAGACGGTGGAACAGCTGGCCGGGAAGGTCAACTACATCGTTTTCTACGGACTGGCCGCCCTGGGGGGCAGTTTCATGTCCTACCAATTTTCGGCGGGGTTTTCCGTCGGCGCCTCCGGTGCCATCTTCGGGCTGCTGGGGGTATTGATCGGGTGGGCCCTTACCAGACGGGAGATTTTCCGGCGGGGCGCCCTGATGAACATGCTGGTGATCGCCGCCCTTAACTTGACCTGGGGATTCAGGCCGGGTTCAGGCATCGACAATTTTGCCCACATCGGCGGGCTTTTAACAGGCTTTATACTGTCGTTTATACTAAGACCAGTCAGGAGGGATTATTAATGAGTGCGAAGATATCCAGTGTCACGACCACCATTTCGGAAACCGATTTAATGGAGAACATCCGCGAATTTGTTGATGTGGAAGGGTTGACCTTCAATGACCTGCAGTTTAGGGACAATGCCATCGAATTGACCGGCAATTTCCATAAGCTGATCGACATCCCTTTCTTAACCCGGGTCCGGGTAGTCGGCGTATTCGAAAATAAGATCCGGATCGTGGTGGATAAGATCAAAGTCCTTAAAATGGGGATTCCCGGTTGGACCATCACCGCCGCTGTGAAAGCCCTCCAGGGGAAAATGGCGGATCAGGGCATTACCTACGAGGAAGGCCAGATCGTCATCGATGTGGATAAGATCCTGCAGAAAGTCCCCCATGTGCATTTACTCATCGAAAACATCGTCATGGAGAACGGGATACTGGCCATTAAGGTAGCGGCCATCAATGCCGACGTGAAAGCCATGCAGGCGGAAGCGAAAAAGGAAAAGGACTATGAGGAATCCGGGCAGAAGGCTTTGGATGAACAAGCCGCCGCTGAAGCGGAAAGTCTGCAGAAGCAGAACTATAACCTGAATATCAGTGCCCTGGCTTCCAACAGCACAGTGGATGAATATGCCAAAGCCCGTCGGGATATCTACAGGCGGGTCCCTGAAGAATTCCAGAAATACTACAAATATGCCGCTGCCATCCCGGATATCTTCGCCCTGGCGGTACGGGTCATGATGGACAAACGAGTCCTTAAAAAGGATAAAATTATTATTGGCGCATCCCTTGGGTATTTCCTGTCGCCCATCGACATCATTCCGGATAAGGTCCCCATATTAGGGGCAATGGATGATCTGGCGCTTTTCGTCTTCGGTGTCAATCACCTGATCAACCGGCTCCCTCTGCCCATCATCGTGGAACACTGGTCCGGAGACCTGGCTCTCTTAAAATTCCTCCGGGACAACATCAATAAGCTGATGGGGCCCGCCGGATCGGCCAATATCGACAAGCTTTACAGCCTGGTGGACGATAAGCTGGAAGAAAAATTCGGTTCCTACCAGTCGGATGA
>CAZOTM010000047.1:0-9955 GCA_964582675.1 uncultured Clostridiaceae bacterium | reverse complement strand
GACAGACAAACCAATAACAACCAATAACAATGAAACAGATATCCGGAAAAAGGATACAGAAAAACCGGCAAACGGGGGCAGGGAAATTTCCAAAACTCCCCAAATATGCGAAAATAAGGAGATCAAATCAAACAAGCATCTGAGAAATTCAGGTGCTTTTTTAAGAGGATTGACTATGGCAAAAAAATATTATGCAGTTAGCGGTGGCAGGGAAGGCTCTGCCATCTACACAACCTGGGCGGAAACCAAGGAAAATATCCATGGGATTTCCAAGGTCCGGTATAAAGCCTTTCCATCAATCGAGGAGGCCCAGGCGTTTATCAGCGGAGCTGGCAGGGAGGGAGAAGCGGTATACCAACCCCCCGGGGAGACTCCGGCAGTGGCGAAACAGACACTGGTTAAACCGCCGGGAAAGCCCAAACCGAAACCAGCTAAACCAGCAGATGCCAAAGCCGGGATGGAGGGACAGACCGATGACCCCGGTACAGGGGAACTGACAGCCTACGTTGACGGCTCCTTTCGGCAGGGCTACCGGTTATACGGTTATGGGGTGGTTTTTATCAGGGATGGGGAGGTCCTGGAGACCCTTTCGGGCTGCGGAAAAAAAGACAAATATGTGTCCATGCGCAATGTGGCCGGGGAGGTCCTGGGGGCGGTGAAAGCCATCGATTGGGCGGTGTCCCGGGGCTACCAGGTCCTCCATATCCACTACGATTACGACGGGATCGAAAAATGGGCCACCGGTAAATGGAAGCGGAACAATGAACTGACCCAGGGCTACCATGAATACTTTAAGGCCAGGCAAAGCACATTACGGGTGGTATTTCACAAGGTGACCGGTCATTCCGGCGACAAATACAATGATATGGCGGATGGCCTTGCCAAAAAAGCCATTGAAGATCATCAGGATTAAGTTATTCTTGGCAGCTGCTTTTTTCGGGAGGTTATCCCCTGAGGAGTGAGGAATCAATGATACATAGTCGGAGGATAAGGGTTTGGAAGTAATGTCACTGGGAGAAAAGATCAAAACGATCCGGAAAAGTCGGAAAATGACAATGAAGGATCTGGCAGACACCAAGGCTTCCACCAGCCAGATCAGCCAGATCGAAGCCGGCAAGTCAAATCCTTCACTGGATCTGTTGTACCATATTGCCAGACGGCTGGGCATATCTCCGGGGGAGCTGGTGCAGCCGGAGGAATATCAGGCGGACCGATTGTTTGATCACTATTTCCGTCTGGCCTGCCTGGCCATAGATTGCCGGGCGCCCTCAGCCCCCGGTCCATATCTGGAAAAACTGGCCGATTTGATCAAGGATCATCTGCTAGGCCCGGGGTGGTCGCCAACCTCACCCGGCGACAGCTATTCCCTGAGGCTCCAGTTCATCAATGGCCTGGCAGGCTACTGCCGGGGCGGCGGAAATTGCCTGGATGATTTGTTGGAGACCGCTTTGTTCAGCCACCTCCTAAAACTCCCGGATAGGCTTCCGGTTCTGCTTGCACTATGCAGGATTTTTCTCACCGAGGGTATGACCCATACGTCTTTATTTGTCTTGAAACGGATCGAATTCGACATCCGACAATCTGAAATCCCCCTTTCCAACGAGCTCCGGTTTAAAATCAAGCTGATGCTGGCCAGGGTACATTCTTCTTTAAACTGCACCATGGCAGCAGACGAATGCCTGGATACAGCCTTAAAGCTTCTGCCAGCTTTGCCGGCGACTCAGCCTGGCCAAAGTGATCGCTTGGCGGCCTTATCCGACATTGCCCAGGTCTCCTTCAAATATCCTGAATTGGCAGTCCGTATGGCTGAGACCTGCTTTTGGACTGATTTTCCATCTGAGGTTTTTTCTGGTTATCCCCATGAACAATTGAATCATCCATCGGACCATCGGTTGGACCCGCCAGATGGGTTTATACCGGAGGCCGAACCCTATCGCCCCGACAGGGCAGCAGCTCCATACCTCCCGGGGATGGGAGGCAAGGCGGAGACCCTCCACCGGGAGTTAATCGAACGGCTGGAGTCCAACGGCCGCCATGGAAAAATCCCCCGGCTGGAGAGGAACCAACCCGGGGATAAACGGGCAGTTGGGGCTGACTTTGCCGGGGAATCCGGCGCAGTTCCTTTGAAGGATGAGGCGGAAGGATTCCTGCGAGCCTATATGGAGGCTCGCCGGATCAATGAAGCGGAGGTGATTTTCAGCATCGGGGCTTATCTGGCCAAGGATTCCGCCGGTGAGGTCCCGGACCGTGAGCTGGAGTCATTGCTGGCGCTATGGCCGAATTTCGGGACAACTCAGATGGAATCTGCGGCCACGGGAGTCTGGGCAGAAGCCCTGAGGGCGTTGGCCATCTATTGCCAGAATCACGGTGAGGACAAAGCGGTTCTTTCCCTCCTGGCCATCATGAAGAAGCACGCCATCGATGGTCCGGTCCAAATCGGACAAGCCGTCCGATTTCGGTATGAAACCGCAGCAGCAATCCAGCGGGGGGATCTCCCCGGCCTTAATCAGCTGGAAGCCCAAGGCTTGGCTTTGCGGGAGGCACAGACACCCGGGAGGCCTGAGGATGCAGTAGGGATCCTCCTGTCCCTGGCCGATATTTATCATTGCCGCGGTAATCGGGAGGGGGCGGAAAGCTGCCTCCAAAAAGCCGCCGCCGCTGCGGAAGGCTGCACTGCCGCCAGGTGTCTGAATGGATTTTTCGAAGTCATCCGCCGCCTCCTCCTCCTGGGTAGATATGGCGAAGCCTGGAAGACGGCAGAGCAGTATAAGGCAAAAGCCTGCGGCGCCGGACTTCGGCTGCATATCCAAGCCGCCTGCCTATTAGTCTGCCTTACTAAAATAAACACCGGCAGCTTCGATGACGGGGAGATCCGCCAAACCCTGGACCTTGGCCGGGATTTTTATAACAAGAGCGGGATCGTTGGAAACCGCTCCAAAATCATGCGCTGCTTCGGTTTTTTGTATTACCGGGCGGGAGATATGGGACAGTCAGCGGCCTGCTTTGAGGCTGCCGATTTTTTGGGGTGATTTTTAAGACACCCCATCGGTTTTAGTTTTTTGCGGATTAGGTTATACTGAAAGGTAAGTAATCCATCGGCAGATGCAAATCTGAAGCAAAAAAAGCGGATCGGAGCAGAAAAATGAGATTCAATTCCAATAAGATCGATTTTGAATATTATGCTGTGGTAACAGATATTATAGAAAAAAAAGAAGCAACCTATGTGGTGACGGACCGGACGGACTTTTATGCGGAAGCCGGAGGACAGCTTTCGGACCGGGGGTCCATCGGATCGGCCACAGTGATTGCGGTCATCGAAGAAAACGGGAAGGTGCTCCATGAGGTGGATCCCCCCGGGGATCTGAAGGTCGGCGACCGGGTTAAATGCATCATTGATAAAGCCAACCGGCTGGAGATTTCCCGGCAGCATACGGGTCAGCATCTGTTATCGGCAGTCCTGGAGAATGACTATGGCATCAAAACCACTTCCTTCCATATGGCTGAGGATATGTCCACCATCGATACGGATCATCCCGTCACCCCGTTAATCAAGGAGGAAGTGCAGACTAAGGTCATGGACCTGATCGGCGCCAATCTGACTGTGGAGAGCTTTGTCCGGAGGAAGGATGAGATTGACCGGTTTGGATTGAGAAAGCTGGTGGAATCCGATGGGGACATCCAGATCATCCGGATTGGCGAGATCGACTACAATGCCTGCTGCGGCACACACATGGAGTCCACTGGAGCCCTGAAGCTGTTCATTCTGAAAAAGGTTGAAAACTACAAAGGCGGCTCCCGGGTAGCCTTTTTATTCGGCGACCGGGCCCTGGCCGAATTCAATGAAGCCATCGGCATCGTGGCGGATGTAAAAAGCCTTCTCCAGGTCCATGAATCGGAGATCCCCTTCCGGGTCCGGCTGTTGATCGAACGGGAAGAGGAAGTGCGCCGGCAGGTATCCGAAATGCGGGAGAAATTGGCTGACCTGATGCTGACCCTCCCGGAATACAACCAGACCTTTGTCTATCAACAGCTGGATGAGGAAGAGGAATTGATCAAAACACTGATCAGCCGGTTATCCAGGGAAGAAAAGACGGCTGTCCTGGTGGATCTGAGAGAATTGAGGCTCTACGCCGCTGCCACCAAGGCGGATTTTAACCTGGGCAGCTTTTTTAAATCCATGAAAACCAGTAAAATCAGGGGCGGCGGCGGAATGAACTCTCTCCAGGCTGTCTTTGCCAGTGAAATGGAAATGCTGGAGTTCGCCGACCATTTTTCCCAGGCTTTGTATGAGGAGATCTTAAAATAATGGAATGTTACTTGGATAATTGCGCCACCACCAAAGTCTATCGGGAAGTGGCCGACGAAATATACCGGATCATGCTGGAGGAATACGGCAACCCCTCCTCCCTGCATAAAAAGGGGCGGGATGCCGAAGGGATCATGAATTTAGCCAGGGCTGACATCGCATCAGTCATCAACGCCACTCCGGATGAAATTTACTTTAATTCCTGTGCCTCGGAGGGGAACAACCAGGTATTGCGCCATTTTAAAACCGGCCACATCATAACCACCGCCATCGAGCACCCTTCCGTCGGCAAGACTGTCCGGGAACTGGCGGACCGGGGTTTGGAGACAACGATCCTGCCCACTGACGGGGAAGGCCGGATCAGCCTGGATGAACTCAAACGGGCCCTGCGCAGGGACACCATGCTCGTATCAATCATGCATGTCAACAACGAAATCGGAGGGATCAATGACCTCCAGGCCATCGGCGATATCATCAGATCATCCGGCGCCCGGGCTAGATTCCACGCCGATTGCGTCCAGTCCTTTTTAAAGCTGCCCATCGACGTGAAGGCGATGGGGCTCGACTACCTGACCGCATCCGCCCATAAAGCCCACGGGCCCAAGGGGATCGGGATGATCTATATTAAAAAGGGCTTGAAGCTGGACAGCCTGATCACTGGCGGCGGCCAGGAAAAGGGGCTGCGGGCGGGAACCCATAATGTGCCCTACATCGCAGGGTTTGGTAAAGCCTGCCGGATGATCCAGCCGAAGATGGAGGAAAATTATAAAAAGGTTTCCCTGTTCAAGGAATCCCTTTATAATGCTTTAAGGACGGAGCCCCGTTTTAAACTTAACGGCGCCCTAGAGGGATTTTCTCCCTACATCCTCAATGTATCCTTTAAAGGGTTCCGTGCAGAGATCCTGCTAAGGCTCCTGGAGGAAAAGGGCGTCTATGTTTCCACCGGATCGGCCTGCTCCGCCAAGAACATGAAGGATTCCCATGTCCTGACCGCCCTGGGATTGGACCGGGAGGAGTTGCAGGGCTCCATCCGGATCTGTTTCTCCGACACAACGACACCAGACGACATTGAAGTGGCCAAGGCCGGCTTTGAATATGCCTTGAGCTTTGCAGGAAGGGTAAAATAATTGAAAGAATTACTGCTTATCAAATATGCCCCGGAAATTTTCTTGAAGGGGCAGAATCGATTTAAATTTGAGGACAAGCTGATGCAAAACATCAAGGGGGTCCTCACCGATGTTCAATACAAGATCAAAAACGACCAGCAAAGGTGGTTCATCGAGACCGAGGATGTAACAGGGACGGCCATGAAGGTGGCCAGGGTGTTCGGGGTCATGGAGGTCCATGTGGTGAAAGAAACCGAACCCGACCTCCAGGCCATCGGCGCCATCTTGGTGGAGCATCTGAAAACTTTTCCGGAGGGGTCTTCCTTTAAGGTAATCACCAACCGGGCCAATAAAAAGTTTCCGCTGAATTCCATGGAAACCTCCATGGAGTTGGGCGGGATCATTTTAAGTAACACCACCGGCTATCACGTGAATGTGGTCCATCCTGACGTCCCTCTCCATGTGGAGATCCGCACCAAGGCCTATGTCTTTACTGAAAAATTCATTGGCTCCAAGGGAATGCCCTATGGCATCAACGGCTCCACCATGCTCATGCTGTCAGGGGGGATCGACTCCCCGGTTGCCGGGTATATGATGGCGAAGCGGGGGGTGGATGTGACGGCGGTCTACTATCATTCCCATCCCTATACCAGCGAGCGGGCCAAGGATAAGGTCAAAGAGCTGGCAGCCGTCCTCAAGTCCTATACGGGAAAGTTCCGGCTCATCGTGGCTCCCTTTACGGAGATCCAGATGGCGATCATGGACCAATGCCCCGAGGATGAACTGACCATCATCATGCGGCGGTTCATGATGCGGCTGGCCTGCGCTGCGGCTGAAAAGTACCACTGTCAGTCGGTCACCACCGGCGAATCCGTCGGGCAGGTGGCCAGCCAGACCATGGAAGCCCTGGTGGTGTCGGATGCGGTTGCCGACCGGCCGGTGTTCCGGCCTCTCATCGCCATGGATAAGACGGATATCATGGCGGCCGCAGAAAAGATCGGCACCTATGATATCAGCATCCAGCCCTATGAGGACTGCTGTACCATTTTCGTTCCCAAGCACCCGGTGACGAAGCCCCGGCTCCGGGATATCGAAGCCCACGAGTCAAGCCTGGATGTGGAAACACTGGTCCGCAACGCCATGGCTAACCTGGAGGTGTTCGATTTCTAATGGATAAATCATATTTACTGAAGGATAAACCGGAATTGGGTGAAGAAGGCTATACGGAAAATGTTGCCGAGACCCAAGTGCTTTGTTCATGCCAAAAGACGGGCATCATGATCATCAGGAAGGCAGGCAGCGATGAAAAAGTCGAGCATATTTAGCGATGCCTACAATAAAGACAAGAAAAGGCGGAAACAACTGAGGAATCTCCTCCTGGTTTTGGCCCTGGCAGCAGTCCTCTTGTTGTTTTTCATCCCCTATCTGCTGGGGAAAGTCAGCGAGTACCAGGCTAATGGCGGAAAGTTCCCCTCCTCCCTGCAAACCAGCGGCGGCGGGCTGGGAACTACTGGAGGCGGCAATACGATGCTGTCTTCAGGGTCGGTCGCAGGTTCCGACACAACGGCTCCGGCACTAACCGCTCCCGTCGCCCCAATGGAGGAGGCGGAGTATGTCCTTTCCACTGGAGACAAGATCAGAGTGGTATTTACCGAAGATGGGGATGGGGTGAGCTTCTCCAAAGCCGCCGGTCAGGAGGGTAAATATTATTATGATATCTCCCCGGACCAATCAAAGATCCTCATCAATGAAAAGGCCGACAGTTCCCTCATCCTCATCAATGATGAGTTTGCTGCCGAAGATAACAGTCTGAATGAGTATACCGACAGTGAGGGCACAACCATGACCAGGCAGGAGTATGGCAGCTCCCCTGACTTTATCTGGTGCGCCGAAGCCAAATTTTTCAGCGACGAGGAGATCATCTTCGTCAGTAACTTAAACTCTGATAACACCAAAAAAGCGATTTGGACCTTCAATCTCCTTTCCGGAAATTACCGGATCATCGAGGATTCCCAGGCTCAAACCATCGAATTTCGGGGCAGATCGGATAAAGGCTTCGCCGTCAAACTGGACGAGACAATAAAATACATCGGCAGCGACTTGAGGCTGACAGAATAAGCTGAGGGTTGGAGCCGGCGAATGGAGCCGGTGACTGGAGCGGACGAATGGAGCCGCCAGATGGAGCGGACGGATGGAGCGGACGAATGGAGCCGCCAGATGGAGCGGATGATTCCAGGCAAAGGCCGGACGATCAAGGGGATCATTTAGAGGAGAATCAATGAGAATAGGTATTTCAACAGCCAACTTTTATCCCGATGTCAATACCGAGGACGTAGTGGATTTATACAGCGCCATCGGGGTAGATACGGTGGAAACATTTCTGAATACCTTCAGCGAAATGCAGGAGGACTATGCCAAAGCGCTGCGGGAGAAATGTGATAAATTGGGCATCAAAGTCAATTCCATCCATGTCATGAGCAGCGTCATGGAACCGTCCCTGTTTGACCGGCAAAAACGGCGGCGGGACGATTTTGTTGAGATATTCAAAATGTCCGTCAAGGCAGCTAAAATTCTGGGTACGAACATCTATACCTTCCACGGCCCCACCATCTGGATGGGGGATCAGCTGCCCATGGAGCATATTGCGGACTGCTATGACCGGATCGTTTATGAAGGCCTAGCCCAGGGTGTTTATGTAGCCCAGGAAAATGTTGCCTATCAGGCGGCCGGGAATCCGGACTGGCTGGAGCGGCTGCTGGATAAAGTAAGATGCGAGATGAAATTCACTTTTGATATCAAACAGGCCAGACGGGCCGGCCGAAATCCGGAGGAGTTTTATCGGATCATGGGCAAAAATATCATCAATGTCCATTTAAATGATAATAATGCTGAAGAGGTCTGCCTCTTGCCGGGTAAAGGCACCTATGATTTCGGCGGGTTCTTTGCCCGACTGGACGCCATGGGCTATGGGGGCAACGGGATCATCGAGGTCTACCGGGATAATTTCACCCGGGAAAATGAGTTGAAACAGGCCTATCAATTGTTGAAACGGATAAGAAATGGAGGCTGAGGCAATGGACAGAACCACCCTGACGGAAAAGATCATCCGAACCGAAATTGAATATCCCGGTGAATACGCCACCCGGCTGGATACGGAGTTTGGGGTCCTGTTTTATAATCTGGGAAAAAAGGCCCTGCACTTAGCCAACCATGCCGTCATTTATCCGGATAAAATCACCGACTTTAAAACCGTACTGGTCCAAGTCCGGGACTTTTACCTGGAGAAAGGCATCCAGCCGAGGATCTATCAGCATTATCCCGATGGCTACCTGATGGCCAACTCCACAGAATTAAGGACTACCGGCTTTGATATCCAAACCTTTGGACAAACCGGCTTCATGCTGCTGTCCGCACCCAATATCATCCCCCGGGAGATCCGGCTGGAGATCCGGGAGCTGAAGGAGTGGGATCAGCGGCTCGCCCTGGATATCATGATCCCCAACAACAATCCCCATACCCTATATCAGGTCAAAATAAACTGCACGAACCCGAAATTTCGGGTGTTTGCCGGCTATCTGTCCGACCGGGCAGTCTCCGTGGCATCCGTTTATTATTCCCAGCATGGGGTGGTTAAGCTGAATTCACTGGAAACCGCCGAAGAGATCCGGGGCAGAGGCTTCGCCCGGGAACTGATCAGCGAAGTGGTGGAGATCCATAAAGCGGAGAGCGATCTCCCCCTTTATGTGTGGCCGTTGAATGTGACAGCCGAGAAAATTTGCTCAGATGCCGGCTTCCGCACCCTGTTTAAAGCGGAAATGGCTTCCGCTGTATATGCGGTAAAGGATTAAACCATGGATATATATACCTTTGGCATATTTATAATTATTTTGGTCTCCATCGCCCTTCAGGCGGCGGGGATCCGGAAGGTTAAAATCAAGGCACTTAAAACCGGGCTTGAAAAAATTTCCCTGGGGGTCACCCTGCTCCTGATCGCCGTGATCACCGTGACCTCCGCAGTCAGCTACTGGCACTATGTTGCCGGTTTGCTGGGCATGCTCCTCATGTACCTGGCTTATTTGAAGTTGGGGGTGACAGAGGAGGGCTTCAGTCTGATGAATCGGCTGTATGGGGTGCTCAAGTGGAGCGATATTAAAGAAGCCCAGCTCAAAGAGGCTGAGGGTACCCTGACGCTGTATATCGAAACCCGGGGCCGGGCGAGCCGCCTCCATTTCAAGGCGGAGGACAAACCGGCACTGCTGGAGCTCATCGGCGGCCGTCTGGCAATCGATGCCGGGAAGGATAACCTGTCAAAAAATCGGGTGAACCGGCGGAGGGAAGAACCCGGGATTAAAGTCAATCAGACGAGGCCTTAAACAGCAGGACAATGGGGTGAACCTGGATCAGAGAGAACACCACGGACTAACTGGATGAAATCCCCCAGGATCGATACCTGACTAAAACGATCCAGGGGCGCAGCTTACAAAAAACAGGAGGCTGCTTCTTGAAAGCATAGGTTGGATCTTCTTGAAAGCATAGGTTGGAT
>CAZOTM010000046.1:0-12074 GCA_964582675.1 uncultured Clostridiaceae bacterium | reverse complement strand
GAGTTGCGCTAGATTTGTCGCTAAATATACATTTCGCGACAAATACAGGGGAATTCCCACAAAACGGCCCCTTTTCAAGACATCAGCGGCTAACCCATGATTGAATCAGCCGCTGATTTACTATTTGTTGGTAAGCCTTTAATAGATTAGGTTTATATACACTTCATCAAAAGAAATTACTTACCTGATCAAAATTTAGAAGTAAATAATTTTCAGTCAATCCAAAGTTGTTTAGTTGATAACCTCTTCTGCCGTAAACAATACATTGCTGTTGACCAATTCAAAATAATATCGGTATCTTACGTATGGCTCGATGAAGCTTCCATCAGGTTTTGATACCTTATATTTTGTATTGGCTTCAAAGTAGCCTGAGTTTTCCGAAGTTATGGTCACTGCCTCCGAGTCACCACCCAGGAAAGTATAACTGTTTCCGGCAGATTTGGCGGTTTTAACCTCATTGGTATATTGAGCATTTAAAGCCGAACCATCTTTAATAATGGATTTGAGACGATCGTATTTCCCACTGTTAAGATCAGCAATGTAATTGGTTTGGAGTAAATTGAAGGCCATCTTGATGGTTTCAGCAGGAGAAGCAGTACCTTGGGTCGAGGTTGAAGCGGCAGCAGCGGTTGTGGCAGCCGCCGTTGCAGTGACTGGTGGTGCGGTATCCGGTGCTGCGGTATCCGGTGCTGCGGTATCCGGTGCTGCAGTATCCGGTGTTGTCGTATCCGGGGCTGTCGTATCCGGGGCTGCAGTAGCTGAACCACCATTGGTAGATGCGGCAGGTTTAGTGATCGTGACGATTTTTGTAACATTGGTTACCTGAGTTTGAGGTTCTGTGCGGATGGTCAATTTCAGATCCACCGCATTGATCCCTATGTCGGCTGTTGTAATTTCTGAAGTATAGGCAGGATCGGATACGGATACGGCTTTTAAATTTAGCGGGACGGCTGGGACATATTCAAGTTTGTTTAAGCCGGGTGTCATTTCTTGAACCATTACATCGTTGATGTATAATAAGGTCTTTTCTCGATCGTTATTGATGGTCAGGGTTCGGAAGTTCCAGCCTGTCGTATCATGGATCACCAGATTATCCGTGGACTGGAAATTGAAGGTTTTAATCTTGCGATCCACAAAATAAGGTGTTTTGAGTTCGTAAGTCACTTCATGGACTCCCGGCGCTACGATGATGGGTGTCCCCGCCTCTCTGGAATAGTCAGCCTTTGCATTATCAATATAAATTGTGACATCCGGCGAAGTATCGGCTATCCAGAGCATATAGGGTGAAATGACCAGCCGCTCACGGTTCCCGATCTTTTCAATGGTTACATTTTCAAGGCTGTTGGCGCCATTGATGGCCGTTATGATCAAATCCCGATATTTATCAAACTCCTCTACGGTAAGGCTGGAATCCCGGCCGTTGAAATAAGACGCTTTTCGGATGGTGTCAAATTTGGAGTTTTCCAATGAGGACTTGAGGGTGACTGCCTTACAACCGTTGAAGGCCAATAACCCAACGATAAGGAGACTTGCTGTAATTGCTTTATTTAAAGATTTTATATTTGACAATTTTAACCTCCTGGTCTCTTAAATTTTAATATAAGCCGAGATGAGCGAGAGTATGCATCCAGCTTGATTGCAGGATCCATTAAGGGATGCCTTCATGAATCCCTTGCCAGTTACATTGTCTCAATGGCTTTAGAATACCTGTTCTGCGTAAAGAAATGATAAATAGATTCGAAAAAGAAAAATGGAACAGTTCATCGCCTGTCCCATTTTTTTGTTCAGTTTATAGTCAGTTTTTTATAAGTGTTTGAGATTGTTGAGTTTGCGGATTGGCGATATCACTATTGGGTGAGTTTTTGTTCCATGGCATAGTTCATATTATCACGGGTACCTTCCTCGGTTTGGACCTGAATCCGATACTTTTTTCGATTATGTTTGGTCAGATTAAAGAATTCAATAAAGCCCAAAGTCGCCATAATGGAAACAAATGCGGTAGTGCCCATTCTTCCTCCCAGTCCGACAAAATTGATCATGGTAAATTCATAAACAAATGCGCCCAGGATGGATGCCAGCAATAAATATTCTTCCCTCTCCAGCCGTTCAATACTGGACATCCCGATGAAGGCTCCGGCAAAAGCGGCACCGGCGTAGGTCAGACCCAGTTGTTGGCCATGCATGACAGGCAGGAGGATCGAAGCGATTAAGCCAACAATGGCCGAGGCTAAAACTACCCCAACTTTATTGATCTTATTGATGTAATATGTGACGTTGACGGCGATCATAAAGTATAAAAGCGGGAAAAAACGCACATTGAGCATGACTGGAGTTTTCTCAAAGATGAAATTGCCGGCCAGCAAGGAGGCGGTTATTGTACCAAACAACCCGGAAGCGCCAAGTTTTCCACCAAAGCCAGTGAGGATATGTTTGCTGCCGGCTAACAATAGGCCGGTTAGGACACCTGCTAAAACGACTCCGTAATAATTGGGAAAGGCGGTCGTTGTAGCCATTCCGGCAAAAGAACCGGCGTATATGGGAACCTGGTATTTTGGTAAAATCACCGCACCGAGGATCCCCACGATGGCAGAGCCTTCAACTGGACCAAGGCCAAGCTCGTTATTGAGAATGAAGGTCAAAACCATACCCAAGGTGGCAAAGACAATAGTATACAAATCTGACTTGGTAAAGTGTTGTGTTTTTAGTGACTCTAATTTCTGCTTGATTTTTTCACTTTTTTCCTTGCTGAAATTGATCAAGGCAAACATGACGACAGGAAAAAGGATAAACAGTATGCCTGCGGATGCCTGGCGTGCGGCATTGTTGATTGCAGCCCCGGTCAATAATAGGGTCAAACCTAAAAAAATATAATAGCTGAAAAAGGTTGCTAGATAAAACATTGACTCCCTCCCTATAAAACAAAGCTATATTATTGTTAATCTCTTAACAATAATATACCTTATATAATCGGTAATGTCACTACCTTTTTCAGAAAAAAATTGCTCATAAATAGTAATTTTAGTGAAAAAGCGGCATGAACAAATCTGGGTAAATCTTCATCAGTCAATCAGGCAGGCTGAGCTCCCCATCGCCTTTATATAAATTGGTGATGCTTTGATTGATGATAGAGGTTGAATTGGCCGTTCCTTAAGAACCCAATCAGCGTCACATCGTTCTCCTTGGCCAGATGGATGGACATCAGGGTCGGCGCGCTCTTGGAAACGACAGCGGCAATCCCCGCCCGCATGGCTTTTAACAGCATTTCGGAGGCGATTCGGCCGGATAAGAGAAGCAGACACTCTTTCAGGTCGACTTCATGTTTAATGGCGAAGCCAATCACCTTGTCCAAGGCATTATGGCGGCCGATATCTTCCATCACAACCAAGGTCTCAGTTCCCCGGATGAGCGCCACCGAATGGGTTCCGCCGGTTTTCAAGAACAGGGTGTCGGTCCTGACGAAGAGATCGGGCAGCTTCAGGATCGTCTTCAGATTCAATGTCAGCTGACGCCGATCTTCATCCAAGCCTTTGAAAACCGCCGCAGCAATCACACCTGAGGTCGTTCCGGTCCGCTTAATGGCCGGGATGGATGCAGCAATGGTTACTTCGGCAGTAATTGACTGAACTCCTGGATCCTCCGCAGAGTATTGGATGTCCAATTGGAGGATATCCTGAAGGCGGTTGATGATCCCGGCGGTAAATAGATGGCCTAAGATCAGTTCTTCCAGATCCAGCGGCGAGCAGTTTAAATAGAGGACTAAATCCTGGTTGATCCCAATGGCCAGGGACACTTCCTCGCTGACTTCATCCGTAGTGTCGATGAACTCAGCGCCATTGAAGCGTTTGATATCAAGCTTTTTCAATCCCTGCATATTTGAGCAGCTCCTCCTTGGTATTTAAATTCAGGAAAAGCTTGTTGTGGTTATTGAAAAAATCGGCGGTTTCCTTTGGAATGATGATGAAATTTTCTGTTTCGGCCAGGGCTTTAAAACTGGGAAAGCCCCCTTGGCTGGATTCTTCGATCCGGTCACTGAGATCCCGATGATAAAAGCCGTGAAACGGTTCTACCATCCCCTCCCCCACGGAGGTAATGATGCCTTTCGCCGGTTTTGCCCGAAGACAATCTTGCATGTAAGCAATATACTCCGGAGAAATAAATGGCATATCACAGGCGATCACAAACAGATACTCACTGCGGGAAGATTTTAAAGCCGCATGAACACCGGCCATGGGCCCTTTTAAGGGGAGAGCGTCGGCCACGGTCCTGACATTCAGCGAGGTGTAGATCTCCGGTCGCTTGGTGGAGATGATGACATCTTCGAAAATTTGGGAAAGGGAATGGACCAGTTCGTCCCGCAACAAAGTACCCTTGATTTCGATAAACTGTTTGTCAAACCCCATCCGGCGGGATTCCCCGCCGGCCAGGATCAGGGCAGATCCGAACTGATTCATAGTTAGCCTCCCCAGGGCATGGTAAGGTATTCCTTCTTCAGCCGGTCATATTCCTTTTTAAACATTTGTTCGTGTCCATCTTCCCATTTTGCCAGGGTGGCAAACAGCTTTTTCAGATTTTCATCATCCACCTGGTCCATGGCATCCCGGTAAAATTGGGCATAGTCCCGTTCGATCAAATAGGCCATGCGGAGGACCGTCATATCCGGAACATCACTCTCCACCAGTGTGGTGTCGATGTTTTCCGTCTGGGACCGGGAATAAAAGATATCATTCTCATCCCGCTTCAGGATATCTTCGTCCACGACGAAGTGCTCGGAGTCCTCTAAATAGCGGTCTCTTTCATTTTTCACATAGTTATAGTGGTCATGTTCGATTTTGGAGAGATTTTCAAACAGTTTTTTTGTGGTGGGATTGACGAACAATCCGGCCTTCTCGGCAAAAAACCTTTCTCCCTCAAGCTCCATATCCATGGCATAGCTCAGGATATTGGCTGCTTTCGTATTATCCATGTTTAAGCCCCCTTCTCGATTGATACTGCACAGACTTTGAATTCCGGGATCTTGGCAATGGGATCCAGAGCCGATTGAGTCAGCAAGTTGGCGCCATCACTGAAGTGGAACGGCATGAACAGCACATTCTCGTCAATGATATCGGTGATTCTGGCCGTGGTATGGACCACGCCTCGTTTGGATCGTAAAATCACCTTGTCCCCCATTTGGAAACCATAGCGGCTGGCAGTTTCCGGACTCATTTCCACATAGCTTTCACCGGACAGCTTATTCAAGCCGTCTTCCCGTCCGGTCATGGTCCTGGTGTGATATTGCCAGAGAATCCGGCCGGTGGTGAAAATATAGGGATATTCGCTGGAGATGACTTCTGCCGGGTCCTCATAGTCCACGGGGATAAATAGTCCCCGCCCCCTGGAGATCGCTTTCTGATGGAGGAATTTGGTGCCTGGACTGGTTTTGTCGGGACAGGGCCATTGAATGCCTTCTCCTTCTAAACGGGCATAGTTCATACCGGCATAGGACGGTGTCACGGAGGCGATCTCATCGAACACAGCCGACGCAGTCCGGTAGGGTTTATCATAGCCCAGCCGCTTCATGAGCTCTGTAAAAATCATCCAGTCCGGCTTGGCCTCGCCGATGGGCTTGATCGCCTTGCGGACCCGTTGGACCCGCCGTTCCGTGTTGGTGAAGGTCCCGTCCTTTTCGGCAAAGGAGGCGGCGGGAAGGACTACATCAGCGAATTGGGTGGTTTCATTCAGGAAGATATCCTGGACCACCAGGAACTCGCATTCCTTTAGGGCATGTTTGACATGATTGGTATCCGGATCCGACACGGCCGGATTTTCACCGAATACGTAGAGCATGCGGACCGCTTTGGTTTCGAGGGCATTGATGACTTCCGGCAGGGTTAAGCCGACCTTGGCGGATAGGTCTGCTCCCCAGGCCTGGTTGAATTTCTGGATGACTTCCGGTTTAAAGACTTTCTGGTAGCCGGGCAGATCCGCCGGCAGACAGCCCATATCGCAGGCTCCCTGGACATTGTTCTGCCCCCGCAGTGGATTGATCCCGGCATTTTCACGGCCGATATTGCCGGTTAGCAGGGCCAGGTTACTCAGGGACATTACTCCATGGGTGCCCGTGGTATGCTGGGTGATGCCCATGGCGTAGTAGATGCCGGCACCTTCGGCTTGTGCATACATCCGGGCGGCGGTTTCGATATCGGAGGCCGGGACACCAGTGATTTCGGAGACGAACTCGGGGGTATAAGTTTTTAAATGCTCTTTCAGATCTTCATAATCCTCGGTCCGGCCGGCGATGTATTCCTCGTCGGTCAGGCCGTCCCGAATAATGACATGGCACATGCCATTGATCAAGGCGATGTTGGAGCCTGGCTTGATCTGAAGATAAAGATCAGCATATTCAGCCATCTCGATCCGTCTTGGATCGGCTACGATCAGTTTGGCGCCATTTTTGACCGCCCGTTTCATCAAGGTGGCAATGACGGGATGGTTTTCCGAGGTGTTGGAGCCGATGATGAACATCAGGTCATTAAATTGAGTTTCGGCGATGCTGTTGGTCATAGCTCCTGATCCCAATGTAGCTGCAAGACCTGCAACTGTGGAGCTATGTCAGAGGCGGGCGCAGTGATCCACATTGTTGGTGCCGATCACGCCGCGCAGCAGCTTCTGGAACAGGTAATTATCCTCATTGGTGCATCGGGCGGAGGAAAAGCCGGCGATGGCATCGGGGCCCGATTCGGATTTTATGGTCTTGATCCGGCTGGCGATCAGATCCAGGGCTTCGTCCCAGGTGGCCGGTGTGAGCAGGCCGTTTTTCCGGATCAATGGAGTTTTGATCCGATCCGGATGGTTGATAAAGTTATAGGAGAACCTGCCCTTGACGCAGAGGAGGCCGTCATTGGGGACGGAACCATGATGGGGTTCCACGCCCACTACTTTGTTCTGCCTGGTCAGGAGTTCAATTTGACAGCCCACACCGCAATAAGCGCAGGTGGTGACGGTCCGCTGGACCTCCCACATCCGGTAATCCTGCCGTTTGACGGTCAGCGCCCCGGTGGGACAGACTGCCACGCAGTTTCCGCAGGATACGCATTTGGAGTTTTCCAGCTTGATGTCATTGGGGGTCGCTACTTTGGTGGTGAATCCCCGGTTTTCCAGGCCGATGGCATCCGTACACTGGAGTTCTCGACAGACTTTTACGCATTTTTCGCAGAGGATGCATTTTTCCGGATCATAATCATAGAAGTTATTGGTCCGGTCCATCTCATAGCGTTTTCTGCCATGGCTCCGGTAGGAACCGTCGGTGATCCCATATTCATAACAGTAATTCTGAAGCTTGCAGGCTCCGGATTTTTTACAATTCAGACAATCGTTGGGATGATTGGAAAACAGGAGGTCAAGGATTTCCCGTCTGGCCTTGGTGACCTTTTCACTGTGTGTCAAGATTTTCATGCCTTCCTTGGCAGCCAGGGTGCAGGAGGTCTGGAGTTTTCCAGTCCCCTTCACTTCCACTACGCAAAGGCGGCAGGCTCCGTGGGCCGGCAGCCGCTCATCATGGCAAAGGGTCGGGATGGTTATCCCGACTTCCTTGCAGGCGTCCAAGACAGAAATATCATCCTGGACGGTGACTTCAGTATTGTTGATCCATAGTTTCAAGGCTTATGCCTCCTTTTTATCGTCCGGATTGATATTCTTCAGCAATCCTTCCAGTTCCAGTGCTTCTGCCCAGGAGACTTCCCGGAAAAATCTTTTTCCGTTCTCTTCGAATTTCTTAAAGGGCCCCTTGAGCTGGCTGTTGTTTTCCGCTTCGGTCATCAGACGCCCCTTGAGGCAGAGGGGCCGGCCGTTGGATGGATCCTTGGCCCGGACGACACGTTTGTCATCCTTCTTTAAAACTTCAAAATTACAGCCATAATCGCAGGATTTGCACTTGATGACGGACCGGGATACGTCCCAGATCCGCAGTCTTTCGTCATAAACCCGGCGATCCACCAGGGCGCCCACGGGGCATACGGTGACACAACGGTTGCAGGAGACACAGGTGGAGTCCTCCAGGGTCTGATCCATGTCGGCGGCGATTTTAGTGTAAAAGCCCCGGTTGGCAAAGGTTAAGACTGTTCTCGTGGCTACCTCGGCGCAGGTCCTGACACATTTGCCGCACAGGATGCACTTGCTCTCATCCCTTAAGATATAAGGGCTGGAGGTGTCGGTAAACTCCGCAGTGGTCTTGCCCCGTCTGGCGCCTGGATGGTCCCGGAACGCCACATCATACCGATAGGCATACTTTTGCAGCAGGCATTCCCCGGATTTCTGACAGGTCAGACAGTCATTGGGATGGTTGTCCAGGAGGAGTCTTAGGAGGAGTTTGCGGATCGCCACCACTTTGGCGCTTTCCGTATGAACTACCATGCCCTCCCGTACGGGAGTGGAGCAAGCTGTCAAGGGCTTTCTTTCCCCCTCGATATCTACGACGCATAGTCTGCAGGAGGACACGATCTCAAGATTTTTGTCGTAGCAAAGGGCTGGAATCTCGATCCCCGCTTCCTTAGCCGCTTCAATGATCCTGGTCCCCTTGGGAACTCTGACCTGGATCCCATCAATCAATAAATTAATCATCATTCCCACCTATTGCCTTATGACGGCATGGACCGGACAGACTTCCATGCATGTACCGCATTTGATACATTCATCCTGGCGGATGAAGTGCTTTTGCTTGACTTTGCCATCGATGCAGCTGACGGGACAGTTTCTGGCACATTTTGTGCAGCCGATGCATTTGTCGGTGATGAAGTAGTTCAACAGAGCATTGCAAACCCCGGAGGGGCATTTTTTATCGATGACATGGGCCCGGTATTCATCCATGAAGTACTTTAGGGTGGACAGGACCGGATTGGGCGCAGTCTGCCCCAGGCCGCACAGGGAGGCGGTCTTTACGGTATGAGCCAGATCTTCCAGGATGACCAGGTCATTTTCAGTGGCCTTGCCTTCCGTGATCATTTCCAGAATCTCCAGCATCCGCTTGGTGCCTTCGCGGCATGGCGTGCATTTGCCGCAGGATTCCTCAGCGATAAAATCCATATAGAATCTGGCCACATCCACCATGCAGTTGTCGCTGTCCATGACGATCATACCGCCGGAACCCATCATGGAACCGATGGATAAGAGATTGTCGAAATCGATGGGCGTATCCAAATGCGCTTCCGTGATACAGCCGCCGGAAGGTCCGCCGGTTTGTACGGCTTTAAAGGTCTTGCCGTTGGGGATGCCGCCGCCGATGTCATAAATGACTTCCCGCAGGGTAGTGCCCATGGGAACTTCCACCAAGCCCACGTTGGTGATCTTACCGCCCAGGGCAAACACCTTGGTGCCGGCTGATTTTTCGGTACCGATGGCTTTAAACCAGGCAGCTCCCTTGAGGATGATGGCTGCCACATTGGCATAGGTTTCCACGTTGTTGATCAGGGTCGGCTTCTGCCACAGCCCTTTGTTGGCCGGGAAGGGTGGTTTGTTGCGCGGCATGCCGCGCTCGCCTTCGATGGATGCCAGGAGGGCAGTTTCTTCGCCGCAGACGAAGGCGCCGGCACCAAGCCTGATTTCCAGGTCGAAGGAAAAATCAGTCCCGAACAGGTTATTGCCCAATAAACCGTTGGCCTTGGCCTGATCCAGGGCGATCTCCAGCCGTTTGACGGCGATGGGGTATTCAGCCCGGATGTAGATGTAGCCGTGGTCGGCCCCAATGGCATAGCCGGCGATGGCCATGGCCTCAATGACCGAGTGGGGATCCCCCTCCAGAATGGAACGGTCCATGAAGGCACCCGGGTCCCCTTCGTCCGCATTGCAGATGACATATTTTTCGGCGTTATGTTCCTTGGCTGTAAATTCCCACTTCAAGCCCGATGGGAAACCGCCGCCCCCCCTGCCCCTCAGCCCGGATCCTTTGATCTCATGGATCACGTCCTCCGGGGTCATGGAGGTCAACGCCTTATGGAGGGCTTCATAGCCGCCCATGGCGATGTATTCGTTGATTTTTTCCGGGTCGATGACACCGGAATGGCGCAGGGCGATCCGTTTTTGCTTGGCGTAGAAGCCAACATCACTTAAGGGAGATACTCCCACCTCGCCGGTTTTTTTGACATGCAGGTCATAAACCGGCTTGCCGCCGAGGATATCCTCTTTGAAGATCCGTTCCAGATCTGCCGGCTTGACAAAAGGATAAAAAGTTTCCTCCGGGAAAACTACCATGATCGGTCCCGCTTGGCATAAGCCGAAGCAGCCGGTTCTGGAAACATTGACTTTATCCTGAAGGCCGTTTTCGGCGATCATCGCTTCCAGGGTAGCCTGGAGTTTATCCGAATGGGAGGAAGTACAGCCCGTACCGCGGCAGACCATGATCTGCTTCTCATAGATATGATCGGCGCCCTTAAAGGCATCGCTTCTCAGAGCCAGGGATGGGATGGTTTCCTGTTTGATTTTATTTAAAGTTTCTATCGTCATCATTTCGCCACCTCGATCTTCTTATCCTGCAATGCATTGACCGCTTCCGTGTAGACCCCGTCTTCGGCTTTTAAATGATCCAATATTTTATTCAACTCTTCTTTCGATAACCGGCCGTGGACTTCCTCATTGATGGTAATGACCGGTGCCAACCCACAGGCTCCTACGCAGCGGGTGGAATTCAGTGAAAATTTACCGTCCGCCGAGGTGGTGTTGTTTTTCAGATTGAGTTTTTGTTCGATCTGTTCCAAAAGCTGGCCGGAACCCTTGACATAGCAGGCGGTTCCCAGGCACACGCCGACCTGGCACTTGCCCCTTGGTTCCAGGGTAAATCTGGAGTAGAACGTGATCACTCCGTAAATCTCAGACATAGGTATTCTGAGTTCCTTGGAGATGATATCCTGGATTTCGGCTGGAATATATCCGAAGGTATGCTGGGCATTATGAAGTGCCTGCATCAGGATTCCTCTGCCGCCCTTCAGTGCATTCAGTTCTTCTTTGAAAATCCTGATCTTTTCAGCATTTTCCCCGACATTAAAAGTGGTTGCCATAATTTTCCCCCTATATTTACATTTAGTGCTTCCCAGTGCATTGGTGAAAATGCTGGCTTTAAATCTAAGCAACATTTTCATACTTATTGTGCACATTTTCATTTAACCCACACATATATTATACACAGGAAAACGATTAATTTATCGCCTTTTTCCAATTATGTAAGGTTCATACCATATTGCGGTAATTTTTTAGAGGAATCCAAAGGAAAAAAATAACTGCCACAACAATGATAATAAATTAACGAAAAAATCAAAATAAATACCCGTACCTCGGCGGCGCTTAAAAAGCTCCTGGATGATACGGGCATTCAGTGATCATGATGGATGGTTTGAACGGTTTGAACGGATTGAACAGTGTGATCGACAAACCGGCTTATTCGCAGAAATGGTTCCTGTTGTTTCCAGGCGGCCTTATTCCAAGACCACTGCCGTCCCGGAAACCGTGACCATCAGCATGCCGTTGTCCGCACCAAGCACCTCATAATCCAGGTCGACCCCGATTACGGCATTGGCACCCAGGGCTTTGGCCCGGTCTTCCATCTCTGCCAGGGCGGTGGTTCTGGCGTTGATCAATTCTTCTTCATAGGATTTGGATCTCCCGCCGAAAATATTGGACAGCCCGGCCGTAAAGTCTTTGACGAAATTTACCCCGGCGATTACCTCGCCGATGACCAATCCCTTATAGACGAGGATTTTCCTTCCCTCAATGGACGGTGTTGTTGTAATGATCATTGGTTTGCCTCCTTCAACAGTAATCTGAATAAGTGAATTCTTATGGTCTTGCTCCCATCATTTGATGGGCCTCTTCCCATCATGTTATAAGACCGTGATTAAAAATATATTAAGGATGACAAAATCCGATCAAATACTTTGGCGTAGAACCAATCGTTGGGAGACAGCCTCATTGGGCTAAACGGGAGACAGCCTCCATGGGCTCATTGGCTAGCTGCCGCGGAATATGCTGGAAAACTCGCCGAAAAACTCGCCGAAAAAAATACAGATGGCCATCCCTGAGCTCTGCCAAGGGATGGCCATCAACTATTG
>CAZOTM010000045.1:0-12123 GCA_964582675.1 uncultured Clostridiaceae bacterium | reverse complement strand
AGTAAGGATTAGCATACAGGCAGCGTAATTTTCAATTTTGACACCCGAACCAATTTATGGCATAGTATTCAGAAAATTATATTAAATCTTATAAAAAATCCATGAATAATGCTCTTTTCTCAAAGGTTTTTACGATAACCACACCTCATATGCAATATGCTTCGGTTCCATGGGTATTCATGGAGATGACAATTTAAGAGAAGCTAATAAATGGGTGGTCCAAATTTAATTTTAATTTCGCACTGACACAAAAAATATGTCAGTTAACCCATTGCCAGCAAGCAAATCGAAAAGATATTATTTATTATGTTAACTATTATTCAAATGCTGTTTTTTCTTTGGAGGGGTAAATGAATCAGTTTTGAAACAACCTAATAAATCATTCCTTTTCTGCCTCACGAATTCTCTTTCATCCCTTTCGGAAGATCTACAGAGTAAGCTATTATTTTATTGTGTTTATTAAACTACTCAAAAATTACGATTCGCATTTTAAAAATTGATTTTTTTACTGTCACAACCAACCGCCGTGGGAGATGATTTCAAATGACCTATTTAATTCCACTTGACGAAATCCCCCCTCTCCTCTAGTCCTCCTGTCCCCTCCCATGCCTTAATGCATGACAATATAATGCTTTGTGCGAGACAAATATCATTCTTAGTGCAAGACAATATCATGCTCTGTACAGGACAATATCATACCTTACAATTCCAGCTGGCATGCCATCTAGCTTTATCCTCTGGATACCTCCTGGGTTGATTCTAGTCTGGTTTGCAGCCAACATAACGAACCAGAAGGATTTTCTTTATACCGCAGCCATTGTGCCTTCCGCCAGTATAACCGGGAGTTGTTCGTTTCAAGTCTTCATTTGAAAACAGGAAACAAATTGAGAAAGATCGCCGACTCGATTGTCCTGCAATCGAATCGGCGATCTTTCTCAATTAAGTAACTCCACCTGGTCGGTAAAGAGCCTGGTGAAACTTGAGTTTTTTTATCCCAAGGCAAGCCAGCCTGATCAGCAGCCTAATGCTTTTCCTTAAATGGTTTTGGGGTTACCTGCTTTATAGCTTTCCCTCGTTTCGCAGCTTATTGAGGAAATAAGGCATCTGGATTCGCCACCAGGGCCAGTCATGGTCCACATCGTAGCCCCAGTAATCGATGAGGGCGGGCACGCCCTTAGCCCTTAGGATGCCATCGATGGCCCGGGTGTCCCGGATGGTGTCCTCCTCCCATTTGCCCAGACCGGTGCAAATGATAATGTTGCTTTGCCGGTAAGCATCCAGGTAGTGACCGTCCTGAAGATTGGCCAGATAGTCCACGGGGGAATTAAGGTAGACATCGTAGTCATTCAGGCTTTCGCCGAAGAAGAACCGGGCGTCATAGATCCCGCTTAAGGCGATGACCGTATCGAAGACATCGGGGTGGCGGAAGAAGAAGTTGGCGCTGTGGAAACCGCCCATGCTGCAGCCTGTTACGATCATGCCGCCTTCCCAGCCCGAGTTATGGCGGATAAAGGGCACCAATTCCTCAATGATATAGGCGTCATAAGCGTTATGGTGTCTGGCCTTATCCCCCGGATAACCGAATTTATTGAGCCAGGTCTCGCTGTCGATGCTGCTCGCAGTGTAGACGCGGACGAGTCCGCCCTCAATGAAGGGGGCAATGGCCTCGATCATCTTAAAATCCTCATATTCGTAGAAGCTGCCGCCCGACGAGGGAAACACGATCATGGGCTTGCCCCCATGGCCGTAGCTCTTAAACTCCATGTTCCGCCCCAGGCGGTAACTGTATAATGAATGGTATTCGATGTTCACTTGGACTGTGATCCTCCTAAAATTAATGGGTGAAAAAGTCCCTGGGCCCTTCCCAGGCAATGATCAGCATCCAGACCTGCCGTGCTGCAGGTCTGGGTGTTTTGCACAAGCGTCAATGGCCAATGGTTAATTGTCAAGGGTCAATGGTTAAACGGGGATGGATTCCCAGGTTATGTTATCTTGTTTTATTTTTATTGAATTCAACGGGCTGGGGCTCTGGATCAGACCAAACTCTCCCGCCGCTCCATGATAAAGCAGGCAGCCTCCTTCAAGGGCTCCAGCTCCGTATCGCGCAGGACATAGGCATAGTCGCCGATGGCTGCGGCAAAGATGGAGGCGATGGGCCCGTGGTGGACCAGTAAGTGCCCATAATTGGCGATGATCTCATCCTGGTTGTGGGTGTGCTGGATCAAACCCCGCATTTTCAGTCCCACATAGGCGGCGTAATAAGGCCGCTGGGCCGTAATGTTCACCGCATTCTCCGCCACCAGAAGGGCGTACTGCTCATAGAGATCCGCATCGTTGGAGTAGTTGAAGAGATCCATGGACAGTCCCCCCGGCGGCCGCACATTGACCTCCAGGGCCACCAACTGTCCATCGGCCTTGCGGAAGAACTCGATATGGAAGAACCGTTCCCAGAGGCCGAAGGCATTTACCGAGGCCAGGCCATACTTTTGGAGGTCCTCCGGGATCTCCCGCTGGGTATGGTAGAACATATCCAGGGAATCGTTCACCGTCTCCATGACCCCCCGGTCGAAAATAAAGGAATTCATGAACACCACCTGGCCGTCCCGGTCCACAAGACCGTCGAAGGTATGGATCTCCCCTTCGATGAACTCCTCCATGATGTATTCGTTGTTGGGTTTCGTCGCAAAGAAGCGGATGAGTCCTTCCTCATTCTTTATTTTATAGGTATTGGCTGCTCCCACCCCATTGTCAGGTTTGGCGCAGACGGGATAACCCACCTCGGCGATGAGCTCTTTCGCATCCTCCATGGACTTGATGACCCTGCCCCGGGCCACGGGAACTCCGGCTTTCATGAAGGCTTCCTTCATCCGGGATTTGAGCTTGACATGGGCCATATCTGAAGTCTTATAACCAAACACATTGAAGTCCGACCTGAGACGGGCATCGCTCTCCAGCCAGTATTCATTGTGGGACTCGATTCGGTCGATTTTCCCGTATTTAAAGGTAAAATGCCCACAGGCCTTGACCAGCTGGGTATAATCCTCCATATCATCCACCCGGAAATACTCCGTCAAAGCGCCCCTGAGCTCCGGATCCAGGCTGTCATAAGGCTCTGAGCCGATGCCCAAAACGATGATGCCCTTGGCATTTAATCGGAGTGCGAAGTTCTTAAAGTTGGATGGGAAATTGGGAGACATAAAAACATAATTCATTGGAATTCCCCTTTCAGATTGAAATTCTTCTTAAATTCACAGCAAATTCATGGTAAATTCAAAAATAACATTGAGATATTTTAACATATGCCGTAACAAAATGGAAGAATCCGAACCAGTGACGGCTCGACGCAGAGGTTTTGCAAGCCTGAACCACCTATTTAGGGTGAGTCCTTCCTGTGAAGGTCACCGATACCAGCCCTAATAAGGTGTGTTGCTCAAATCAGCTGCCACCCATTGATTGTCATCGTCACTGAACACCGAGGATTACCAGTTCAACCCTTCGACATGCTATACATCGCCGCGGCAGCAATCGATTTTATCCTGGACTCTTCCCCTTGTTTACCGCTATATATGTTCTCAGTATAAAAGTATTTATGGTATCAGGATAAAGAGTTTTGCATGGTTCAGATTGATCTATCCATATTCCACTTTCTTTACGGCATTTTCCCTTGGATAAATGAGCTTTCCTGGAATCTATTGTTAGAACAACATCAGCATTTAGTCAAAATAGGGTAGAAATGCAAAGAATTTTATTATCGGCCTTGACCCATACCACTAAAACTGCTGCAGACCCACCAGCCTTCGAGCACTCACTAAACGTTTAACATTACACATGCAAATAATAAGCCGATGCTGACCACGAATCAGGCTTTCGCAGATTTGAGATAAAATCTTAAAACTCAATGGGGTTTACAAAAGAGACGGATTATGGTTGCCTTCATAACCCATTTCCTTGGATAGACCTCTTATCCATAATAATAGATCCGACAAGAGACGATCCCCAGAAGAGGATAATAACCCCATCCAATAGGTCAGCCTATCATTAACGCAAATGCCATTTTCACTAGTTTCTAAGGCAGCCAATCGGAACTACTAACACCCCGTCGTGGCGTGTATATGCCAGATTGCCACCCGTAAGAATCATTTTAAAACATGGCTTCTTCATTTCCGCTTTATTGAGAATGTCTTCAAATTTATTTAAATTTGCTGCCCCTTTTTCAATTTCAGCCGAACCAAGTTTCACCTCAATAATTGCGTATCTACCATCATCAAGATGCACCACTGCATCTGCCTCAAGACCATACCGATCCCTGAAATAAGAAACCCTCCCATCAATGGCTGAACTATAAATCCTCAAGTCCCTGATGCACAAGCTTTCAAACAGAAAACCAAAGGTTTCAAAATCATCCACAAAGTTATCAGGTGTTATCCCCAAATATAATGCGGCAATTGAGGGATCAATCAATTGCCGTTTCGGTGTTGATCGAATCGCTGTTTTGGAACGAACTGCGGGATTCCATGCGGGAAGATCTTGAATGAGATAAACATTTTCCAAGGCTGTGATATAGTCATTGATTTGAAACGCTGTTAAACTGACATCATCTTTTTGCACATCTTTATGAATCGCTGTTATTGTAGCTGATGTGGAGATATTCCGCGAATAAGACCGAATGATGTTTTTTGCGACCTCAACTCTCTTCGCATATTTTTTCAAAGAAAGATCGTCACTTTCAAAAATCAGATCCAAGTAGCTTTTTAATTTTAAGGCGCTCTTTTTATAACCGATTCCGATATTGTCCGGCCATCCACCCCGGCATAAAGCCTCTGAAAGAATTTGGATCGTCAAATCCGTTTCCACCCCGTTGATTACTGCATGACCATTGAACAAATCCTTTAAGGATATCTTCCCATTGGATTCACCACTTTCGTAAAGACTCATAGGATACATGAACAATGTTCCGATTCTTCCTGCACCGCTGTGTCGATAAGAGTCTTCAGGGGGTACACGGGAACAAGTTAGGATAAACAAGCCTTTCTCGTGTTTCTCATCGATAGTTGTTCTTACCGCATCCCAAATTGAAGGTGCTACTTGCCATTCGTCGATGAGTCGAGGGTGGGCACCTCTCAATATCAACGCCGCATCAGTTTGCGCTGCAAGTAAGTAATCCCTCGATTTTTGCTTATCCTGCATTTTGATAACACTATTGGCGTGCCGCTCTGCTGTCGTCGTTTTGCCACACCATTTCGGTCCTCGAAGCAGCACAGCGCCAAATGTTTCTAAGTACAATGTTAGCTGTTCATCGGTAATTCGCTCAATATATTTATCATCTTCCACAGCTCATCTCCTCCAATCTCATAATGTTATTATACCTCCATAAAAGTATATATTAAATGATTTGTGGATTTTTCTGCACTATATTTGTGTTATTTACTGCTCTATATTTGTGGAATTTATTGCACTATATTTGCTGTATTTTCTGCTCTATATTTGTGGATTTCCCGAAATGGTATTTGTACGGTTTTGACAAGGTATTGGCTGAATTGTTGAATTATGGGTTAAGATACGGCCTTTAGCATCATTAGCCAATATACCAAGGCAGTCAGATTAACAGCAAAAACCAGCAGAAATCCATCAGGAGATAGCTGGCTTGTCCATAATCAACCAGACTAGATTATAATGTGGCAGTGGCTTTACGTTAAAGCTATAACGCCAGAGCCTTTGATCCAGCCTTCTTTCCGTTTGAATCGCATTACCGCAGCCACAATCAACTGCCTGCTGGTTATGGATTTTTTCAAAAATCAGCCAAGTGGCGTAATCATCATACTTTGTCTCCAGTATTTATAGGTCTCCGGGAAGCTGGAAAACCGGGGTATCTTTCTATGGATCCCCGGTGTGTAGTGATTGACGGATTCAATTGATCTACTTCGTCCAGGGGATGTCCCCGGGCCGACGAAGCAGCTGGTGCTTGAAGACCGGCACGTTGTATTGGCTGCCCAGGATCCGCAGTTTTTCCTTGTAGACGCCCTTTAGATTATCATGGAAAGCGATTCCGGCGATCCCGCCCTGGATGGACTGGATGCAGGCTTCCAGCTTGTCCAGTCCCCCGTCGTCCTCATAATGGCCGGTGACCAGCCACTGGTTGGGGATGATGTGGGAGATGCCGTAGGCTTGGTCATCCCAGGACAAGAGCACAGCAGAAGCAAACCCCGTTTCAAAGTGGACGCCGCCGATACAGAGGAGATTGTTCAATTTCAAGCCATCCCCCTTGAAAATATCCTGCAAGGACCTGGCAATGACCCGGGCGGCAGCCTGGTTGGACCAGCTGGCGGCACTGCTGCCGATCTCAATGTCCACTAACGGCACAGGATATTGGGGGATCAGCGCCGGGGGGCAGCGGCTGTAGACGATCCCGGACCAGTGGGTCCCCTCGGTGGTGATTTTAAAATCCTCTAAGCCTTCCGCCAGGCGGTTTTTCTCCAGTGACCACAGGAGGTTATGCATATATTGGGGAGAGGCCGGTCCAAAATTTCCAGAATCGACATCTCCGGTGGTATGAACGGAGAAGACCTGATCCGGGGCATTATGGCCCTCATGCCAGGTGATGAGCCCGGCCATGTCAAAATCAGCGAAATACCGCAGCAGAATGGGCAGATAACGGTCGTAGTCATGGCAGACCACTGCATCCGTCCGCACGAAATAGAATTCATCCCCTGCCTCATCCCGACGTTTCAGAACTGGTTTACTGTCAATGATGATCTCAGTCTGGGTCAGGCGATACTCCTCCCCAATGGCTTTAAAAACCGGACCGGCCACATGATCGATCCCCGGGGCAGCTCCAAAAAAGACTGCCCGTTTACATGGTGACATCGTTCTCCCTCCTCATTGGCTGACTTTGGTTAGTCCTACTTTACTCCCATTTCCGGACATTTTCCACTCAGTGCTTCCTCACCGGCCTGGTTTTCTTTTCTTTTCTTCCCATTTATTCTCTTTTCTTCTCTTTTGCTCCCCTTCTTCTCTAGTCCAGCCTTGACCTTCCAGGTGTTCAGTCAGCCTGGTCATGACCTTGTCAGCCTGGTCAAGAGCTTATCACCTAATTACCTGTCGTCAGATGTACAAATGCCTTTTGGGCGAACCACTGCTGGGTCACTTTCGTGTTTTCCATTGCCATCCCGAGTCAATTAACCTCTGACCCGGGCATGATTCCATCAAAATGCAACAGCCGCTCTTCTGGATATCAGGGATCCAGGGGAGCGCCTGCCGCTAAAACTAGTTATTTACTTCATGTTCCCGTATCCGGAATTAACTATCGTTTCCATATCCAAGGAATAGAAGGATAGGGACATCGATTTTCCGGAAAGCCTGCCGGATAACCCTCCACATAGGCATTGTCCTGGTTTTGTCATATTTGGTCAGGGAGAATGTAACCTGGCTTCTGAGGAAACATTGAAGGGGGCACTACTGTGTTCCAGTTCTACGTTCCAATCAGCATTGACGGTGTTGCCGGTTTTTGACCAAATCCGTTATTCAGCGCCAATCTGGCTGCCAAGATCTTAATAAAAACTATACGGGTCTCCTGCCAATCACTGGAGTGAAGGGCTTAATGGGAGGAGCGATGGCCGGTCAGCTTATTCCAGGCCAAAAGGAAGCCTGGCTGTTCACGCAGACCATCATTGGCTGTCTCAGCCGTGGAGTCTTCCTGGTAAATCCCGGCGGCAAACCCCAGCTTCAGGTATACTCCCAGAAAGATATAGAGCCCGCCCAATACCAGGACCATTCGGGTCCCCATCAGCTTGAACAAATAGGTGGAGAGTACCCCGCCGGCGAAGAACCACAGTGCGGATAAAAGATAAAAGGGCAGTTTCCAGCGGTCTTCGTGATGGCCGTGCAGAGCTTTGCCCATGCAGACGGCGGCATCGGTCAGATACCCGGTCATATGGGTGGTCCTCACCAATACTCCGCGGATCCTTAACGAAGTCCCGTTCTGGGCCCCCATCCCCAAAGCAAACCAGGCCAGCATGGTTGCCTGGCTTTTCGTCATACTGTAGATCAGGATGGTCAAGCTGCCAAAAGCGATGGGCAGCCAAAAATAGGATTTTTGTACCCCCGGATCTGCCTCATGGATAAGATATCCGGAAAAAGCCGAGCCGATGAAGAACAGCAGAATGATGGAAAAATAACTACCGAAGTGGTTCAAATTATTATTGGCCAAAGCGATGGCGGCATTGCTGACATTGCCGGTATAATGCGTAATGGTGCTGCCAATGAGCAAAATGGCGCATATATTAATGGCTCCCGCCAGGAAAGTCAGACCGCCGACCCAGCCAAGATAAAACAGCTTGTGTCCTGACAGTTCCATAACAACCTCCTATTTTAAAAATTTCACCATATGTTATCCTTTACAGTAATTATATCACAGGAATTCCCGCCATTGATCATCATTTTTCGGCTTTTCCCAAGGTTATTTTCATTTATTTTTAATTACTGATTTATGTCTGATATCCCCTGATATAGTTCAGGATAAAGATTAGGATCAGGATCAGGATTAGGATCTCTGTCCTGAGCAGCCGTTCCATGACAAAAGCGCGCTGTCATCCCGGGATGTCATACGCGCTTTTTGGGTTATTGCTATGTTTTTGGTCATTATTTTATGGTATGGCCGAAATCTACGGAGCTGCTGCAGGCAATGGTTTGGATAAATCTCCCCTGCCTATTCGTAATCAATCAATAATCCAGTCGGTAGACCTCACCGTTCAAAAAATTCTTGCAGGCTCCCCGGGCCGGGCAGGTCAGACACATCCGGGAGGCTTTGTCTGCCCGAAAGATGATGCGGCTCAACGGGGAGCCCCGCTCCTCCCCCCGGTGGGACTCAATCGCCGCAATGATCTCGCCGGTCTCGGATTTGGAAAACCCGCAGCGCTTCAAGATGGGCGGAGCGATCTGTGCGCTGGCAATGGCATGGTCCACCCCCGAGGCATACTGCATCCAGCGGCCGATGTCGTGGAGGAGACCGGCGCCGTAGATCATCTCCTTATCGAGACCCAGCCCAAGCTCCAGGTTCAAGATCATGGCGATGCGGCAGACGTCGAGAAAATGGGCCATATCGTGGCGGCAGAAGACTCGGGTCGTTTCTGCGGTGGCTATGGCTGACAGATATGCCCGATACTCTTCGTCATTTAAAATGCAGTTGACCCGGTCCATGGATTGCTGCGTCCCTGATTCGAGACTATTTTTTCCGGTTGATGCCAGACCAATCTCCATACTACGCTCCATTCCACCCTCCAAACCTTGGTCCTCACCAGGTTCCTTGTGCTGCCCCATGGTTACGTCACCTTCCGGATGACTTCGCCCTGGAGGTTTTTCAGGATGTCGGCGATGGCTGTCCCATTAATCTGGAGGTCCGGGGCGATCTCGTAGAGAGGCACCATGACAAAGTTGCGCTGGTGCATACGGGGATGGGGAATGGTCAAGTGGTTTGATTGGATATTCTCATCATCGTAGAGGAGGATATCCACGTCGATATTCCTTGGTCCGTTGATCATGGTTTTAATCCGCTTCATCCTCCCTTCAATGCTTTGGGTGAACGCCAGCAGCTCAAAGGGCGGAAGGTCGGTTTCCCCCTCCAGGACCATATTGAGAAACCAGGGCTGGTCATCATAGCCCACGGGTTCCGTTTCATAGTAGGAGGATTGCCGGGTGATGTGGACCTGTTCTTCTAACAGCGCCATGGCGGTTTGGAGGTTGGTTTTCGTCTCCCCCAGATTGCTCCCCAGGCTTAAATATACTTTATGCATAGTCGGCCCGGTTCCTGTTCAATTCCACAGCAAAATAGTCATAATGGCCGTTCACCGGTGCGCCGGGTTTTCTCACCGTCAAACGGACGGCCGCCACTTTGTCAAAGCTGGCTAAAATCTCGCCGCAAATCCGATGGCCCAGGCCTTCGATCAAATCAAAGCGCTCGCCGGTGACGATCCCGTCGATAACCCGATAGACCGCCGCATAGCTGACGGTTTGCTCCACATCGTCGCTTCGTCCGGCCGCCCTCAAATCCAGAGACAGTTCCGCATCCAGGTAGAATTTTTGGCCCAGGACCTTTTCCTCGGCCAGAACGCCGTGGTAGGCATAAAAGGCCATGTTCTTCAGGATGATTTTATCCATTCCAGTTCCCCCTGACGATGGCATCCGTTACTTTGGCTGCCCGGTAGTTTTCCCTGACGTCATGAACGCGGACGATGTCCATCCCCTGGGCAATGCCCAGGACGGTGGTGGCCAAAGTCCCCTCCATCCGCTCCTTGGGGGGCAGATCCAGGATCTTACCCAGGGTGGATTTGCGGGAGGTCCCCAGAAGGACCGGGTAGCCGAAGGCCTTGACTTCGTCCAAATGACCCATAACATAGATGTTCTGCTGCGGGGGCTTGCCGAAACCCACTCCCGGATCCAGGATGATCAGATCATCGGATAGTCCGGCGTCATGGGCAATCTGGATGGACCGGTCAAAGAACTCCTTCATGTCCGCCATGACTTCTTTATATTCTGTCCCTGCCTGGTTGTGCATGATGACCACCGGCACCTGGAATTTGGCAGCCACTACCGCCATCTCCGGATCCAGCTGGAGGCCCCAGATGTCGTTGATGATGTGGGCGCCGCTCTTGATGGCTGCCTCCGCCACCTCCGCCCGGATGGTATCCAGGGAGATGATGGTATCCGTCTCCGCTGCCAGGCGTTTGATCACCGGAATGACCCGCCGCAATTCTTCCTCGGCGGTGATGTTGGTATGGCCCGGTCGGGAGGATTCGCCCCCCAGATCGATCATATCCGCCCCCTCTGCGATCATTGCCTTGGCGTGGGCTACTGCCAGGTCCACATCGGAAAAGTCGCCCCCGTCGGAAAAGGAATCCGGCGTCACGTTTAAAATCCCCATGATGAGGGTCCTCTCCCCGAAGGTCACGGTTTTGTTCAAAAACCGCATGGTCTTGATTTCACTCTTGATTGTCTGCATGGCTGTCACTCTCCCCCGGACTACTTAATGATCATGGATAAGACTTCAGCCCGGGATTTGGGATCCGATTCAAAGGTGCCCCGGACACAGGAAGTCACTGTCATGGAGCCGGGCTTTTTAACCCCGCGCATGGTCATGCACATGTGCTCGGCTTCGATGACCACGATGACGCCATGGGGCTGCAGTTTTTCCATGATGAGATCCGCCACGGTGGAGGTCAGCCGTTCCTGGAGCTGGGGCCGCTTGGCCACCGTATCCACGACTCTGGCTAATTTGCTTAAGCCCGTCAATCGGCCGTCCTTGGGGAAATAGCCCACATGGGCTTTGCCGAAAAACGGCACCAGGTGGTGTTCGCAAACGGAATAAAAGGGAATGTCCTTAATCAGGACCAATTCCTCATATTTCTCCTGCTGAAAATAGACGGCCAGATGGCGGCCGGGATCTTCATTCAAACCGGAAAAAATCTCTTCATACATCCTGGCCATACGCTTGGGAGTATCCAATAAGCCTTCCCGATCAGGATCTTCGCCCACGGCGATGAGTATTTCCCTGACTGCCTTCTCAATTCTTTCCGAATCCATAATATTTCTCCTCGTCCTTTTTTATTTTGCCCCGCTGTAGAGCCAACCCAACCCGGCGCTCTACAGCATTTCGTGTTAACAGGTCTTTCAGCGGCCAACTCCCGGCAGCTTGATCCGGTTTGTTTTACGCTCCGGTTCCCATTGGCTTTTTAAGCCCAACTCAACCCTCCGCCAATTTTTGGCTTATCGTATTTTAACATATCCAACGATCAGCCAAAACCCATCGAAACCTTTTGAAAACCTTATCCAGTTAAATATATTGTATCATTAATCAGTCAATTTAATGCAGTGTTCCCGCCAAACCGCTCTCGGGAATGAAATATTATTCACGGGAAAAAGTCCTGCCAACCGGCCCGCTCCTCAGGCTTTAAAAAGCTCACCAGGCACAGCTGGTTTTAAGCAACAAAATCCATAGGTTTGACATTTTAAGGAATGGATTTTCTATAACCGCTCCAAATCCATTTGGTTTGCCTAAGGGGGTTAATCCCCTCTATCGTGAGTTTTGAATTGTTTTGTACTATTATCACCCATAATCACTAGAAATCTAGA
>CAZOTM010000044.1:11616-12145 GCA_964582675.1 uncultured Clostridiaceae bacterium | reverse complement strand
ACATTCGCTTCATTGCCATAAACAACAATGTGGACAGTGCCAATCAGCAGGACAGCGATTTTACACCGTTCCTTAACATCATCAACGAATGGTACGCCAAGGACACAAGCAAGAAAATCCGCTCCGTCTTTAAATCAAAAGGTCAGTCCGGCAAGCCGCTTTGCACCAATCCGCCTTATGCCTACATCAAGGACCCGGAAGATAAGACCCATTGGATTGTTGATGAAGATGCTGCCGAAGTAGTCAAAGAGGCATTTCGCCTGTGTATGCAAGGTTATGGTCCTTCGCAGATAGCTAAAGAATTTAGCGAACGCCGCATAATGAATCCCACAGCTCATGCAAAGGCAAACGGAATCAATATCCCAGATAATAGAGGCCATGACGATGATTATATCTGGCGAGGCAGCACAATAGTTCATATGCTTTCAAGGCAGGAGTATTTAGGACATACGGTAAACTTCAAGACCTATCGCAAGTCCTACAAAAATAAGAAGCAGCTAAAGAATGCCCCGTCAGAATGGCAGATTTT
>CAZOTM010000044.1:0-11606 GCA_964582675.1 uncultured Clostridiaceae bacterium | reverse complement strand
CGAGGAGCCTGTGTTCGAGGTAGTCCAGAAAATCCGAGAAGGCAGACGCAGGCTTACACCGATGGGAGAAATGCCAATCCTCTCCGGTATGCTCTACTGTGCTGATTGTGGTAACAAGCTATATCAAGTACGTCATCGAGGTTGGGAGCATGACAAGGAGCATTTTGTGTGTGCCACCTACCGTAAGATTAAAGGCGGCTGCAGTTCTCACCAGATTCGGAATGTGGTCGTTGAGGAATTGCTCCTTGATGGTATTCGCCGGGTAACGGCCTTTGCCAGAGACCATGAGGATGAATTTATGGAGATGGTTACCAAGAAAACAAGGATAGACCTTGACAGAAGTATGCGTGACGGTAAACGGGAGTTAGAGCAGTCACAGGCTCGTATCAAAAAGCTGGATGACATTATTCAGAGGCTTTATGAGGACAATATCGAGGGAAAGATTTCCGATGAGCGTTTTGCTAAGATGACCGCTAATTACGAAGCTGAGCAGCTTACCCTTGAAAGCAGATTGGCTGAACTGAAATCCACTATGACTTCAGAAAAAGAAAGCGCACTGGGTGTTGACCACTTCCTCGCCTTGGTACGGAAGTACACAGATATAAAAGAACTCACAGCGGAGATTATCCGGGAGTTCGTTGAAAAAATCGATGTTTACAAGGCAGAGCGCATTGACGGTAGACGAGTACAGCGTATCAAAATCGTTTATAACTGCATTGGTGAATTTGACCCCTCGGTTTCTACATCCACCACAGAACAAGAAAAATCGGCATAGCCGGTAAACACATACCAAACTATGCCGATATTTTTCCGGGATAAGAAATCCCTAAGACGCACCCTCTAATGGGCGCCGTTTTTTTATCATTGGTGGCCAAGGGGAGATGAGCAAACAATAGAATCGGTTTGGCCGTTGGGTAGCCAAGTTGAGCACACAACCGAGCTAATTAAGACGAAAAAGTTTAGGAAAAAATAAATTATCCTCCTGGAGGCATATGGCTAAAAATGGCGATTAAGTTAGTGAATTGACAGGGCCAACTCAAGGGAGGGGCTCAATTCGACCTATCAGGATGCTGAGGATGATTGGAACCATGATGCGGACCTGACAGCCAACGTCCAATTTGGTGAATTGATTCTGGTCTGAATTTTGGCTATCCTGTTAAGGTTCCGTCTTCATTTGTGATTGTGCAGGAGACACCCCAGGTCGAGGAGCTGATGAGCCGTTGGCTTGCAAGCCGTCCCATATGGATTCAATCTTGGGAGGGAAGGCTTCCTGTTACCTTGGAAGGTCCAATAACCTGAACCCTTGAAGAGAATGGCTTGGGAACGCTGCTGCCCACTGTCTCTCCACTGCCAAAAAAGAGTTTGCCCAGTAATTCATTTCTCCTGTAATCTTTGGGGTTTTCGCAAGGGTAGGCTGTCAAGACGGACAAGTATCAGAAGAATGGTTAGAATCCCGTTGAGCCTTTATGTTTAACATAATAAATATACAAGTTAAATAAAATCGAAGAAGAACTGTCTCATTTTAATGAAAGAAGTCTTTAGGGAAACTTTAGGGCCGATTACTCCTAAAATAGCCTGAAAACACTATTTTTATACATAACTTCTTTACAAGTTTACCTTAAAATAAGTGATGTTGGATAAATTGTAACGCAATTGACTCCAAAATAGACTTGACTTATATTAAAATGGTATTGAACAGTAGGGTACTTTAGCGTAACCGGAGGGTGTTTATGAAAAAAAGAGCAATCATTGCATATCTGACTGCCATCATGTTGGCTGGATCTATTTTTAATCCGGCGATGACATTTGCCGATGAAAAAGAAGATATCCAAACTCAAATACAGCAAAACCAAGCAATACAGGAAACTTTAAGCGTCGAAAAACAAACCTTGATCGATGAGCAAAATACCATAAAGAACCAGCTGTTTGATCTTTTAACCAATATTAATACGGTTCAGGATGAAATGGATTCCGTTTCTGCATTAATCGCTGATAAAAACAGTGAAATTTGGGAGAAAGAATCAGAAATCGATGATACTAATTCTGAAATTCAATCCACAATTGCTGCAATCAATACAAAATCCATTGAAATCAAAGACAAGCAGGCGGAATATAATCATAAGCACGACCTCCTTGGCGAAAGAGTCAGGGAAAGTTATAAGAGCAATCTTGTGACGCAGGGTGTCAGCGTTCTCCTTAATTCTTCAAGTATCAATGATTTTTTCACCAAAGTAAAAGTCCTTCAGAACGTGATCAAGTCAGATAAAAAGGTCATGAATGAAATCGAGGCGATCCGAGTCAGTCTGGAGGAAAAAAAGAGCGAACTGGAAGCAAGCCAGGTAGAACTTGAAGCCTTGAGGGTCGGTCTTGAAGAGGACAGGCAGGCACTGACTCAGGCCAAGCAAGAACTCAAAGCCGAAGAAACCAATCTTCAAATGAAACAGAGCCAATTGGGCGACCTCTACACCGCCAAAAACGAAAAAGTTGATCAGCTGAATGCCAAAGTTGCTGAAGTTGAGTCCACGATCGGTACGGTCGTAGCTGAAACCACAGAATTGGACGTTAAGCTAAAAGCGATTATAGCTGAGGAAGAAGAAAGAGCCAGATTGGCACTGATCGAAGCCCAGAGGCTGGCAGAAGAACAAGCTGCAGCCGAAGCGGCCAGAGCAGCAGCCGAAGCCGAAGCGGCCAAAGTAGCAGCAGCTGAAGCGGCCAGAGTGGCAGCAGCTGATGCTGAGAGCAGACAAGCCGCCGAAGCGGCCAGAGTTGCAGCTGAGGAAGCCAGAGTGGCGGCTGAAGCAGCCAGCAATGCTTATGAAGAGGCATCATCCAGCAGCAGCTCAAGCAGCTCAAGCAGCTCAAGCAGTTCATCGGTATACTCAGGCGGGTTCATCAATCCCACAAATGGAGTGGTGACTTCCTGGTATGGTTACAGAATCGACCCAGTTTACGGGGGAACAGCTTTCCACGGAGGCATCGACCTGGCCAACGATTATAACACACCCATATATGCAGCCAAATCAGGAACCGTAGTATTCGCTGATTACAACGGGACCTATGGCAACGTAGTTTACATCGAGCATCCGGATGGGTTTGTCACCAGGTATGCCCATATGAATTCAATCATTGCCTATGTCGGACAAAGCGTTTATCAAGGGGAACTGATCGGATTAATGGGATCAACCGGAAAGTCCACAGGTTCACACACTCACTTTGAAATACGGATCGGGGACAGGAACGACAGCTATACCGTTGATCCAGCACCTTATATCGGTTACTAGAATCACATAGAAGGCCTTTAATTAACATCAAATATCATAGATCGCTTCATTCTTGAAGAGGGAAAGCCCACAGCAAATAAACGCTGTGGGCTTTCCCTTTATCAATTCAGAGCTATTGAAAAGTCGATTGTGCAGGTTAGTCTTCCAGCCGAAAACTGTCTGAGGATGGAAAATGGTTGAAAGACTAAATATATTTTTAAAATCAGAGTTTAATTTAATTTAAATTTTAGCGGCAAGAGCCCAAATTCAGAGAGATAAACAGGGTAGGAGTGATTAAAAACAAATAAAATTTCCTTTCTGAAACAGAGCGATCTACCTACCGCATGTAGGGCTTGGACAATGATTAAGTAAGAGAAGATGGAATGGATAAAATTAGTAATCAGAAGCCGGATCATTGAGCTATTCCATAAATTTCGGATAAAGCAAAAAGGTCGAAGATGGTCGAAAATCGGAATGTTTTCTTTTTGTTAAAATGTGCATAATAAAATGGAATATACATTATGGAGGATCAATATGACCAATGAGGAACTGATTAAGTCCATTCGGGAAGGGAACGACCAGGCACGAAATGAGCTGGCTGTGAAGAATACTCCAATGATCTACAAAATAATGGGGGAATTCAGCTACCTGTGCAGGGATGAAGAGTATAAAAAGGAACTGTTTCAGGCGGGACATATGGGATTGGCCAAAGCTCTGGCCAGGTACTGCGAAAGCTTCAACACCAAGTTTTCCACATTTGCCTTCAGGTATATCAGAGGTGAGATCCTCAGAGAAGCAGCATCAATCATTAACGCCAAGGCGGCCTTGATCAAAGAAACGGAGGAGAGCGGATATTCGACAGAAGAATTGACGGACTATGTTCATAATGCAATGAATGGAGAACAAAGCAATTGTCTGGAGCAGGAAGCCATCAACCGGATCATGGCGGAGAACGTACTGGGACTGGTAACAGAACGGCAGAAAAAGATTCTACAACTGCACTACACCGATGATTTATCACAAAGAGAAATCGGGGAACGGCTGGGGATGCATCAAGTGGAGGTTTCCAGGGAAGAAAAGCGAGCGAAAAATAGAATTAAAACCATATTTGGGGATAAGGATTGCAAAATCTGATCGTTCTGTTCTTTGCCTTTGTTGGGGCGATCCTTTTGAGTTATCTGAAAACCATGGGACAGGTAAGTCTAACCCTGATTGCTTTCTCAGTTCTCCTCATCCCATTGGCGAAGACGAAGGCGGCCCCTCTCAAATATGTCCTTGCAGGTATGGTCCTGGGTTTCACAGTGGCTTTTCTATATAATGGATCGAATATCAGCACTGGAATAATTAATTACAATAATAAAAATTATGTTAAAATTATATTTGAAAAGAAATATGGGCTGACTTTCCTTTTCTCTTCCGGCAATCGGTTGATAGCCATGGATAAATGCAGCCTGCCAGACGTTCCCGTTAAGGGGGAGGAATTTTTGAGCCCTGCCTTGATACCAAGCGAACGGTACGCCACCGATGGCATCGTTTTTCGAATCAATCCGGGGAGCCGTCTGCTGGGGTTGAATGACAATACCTTAAGAAGCCGAATGGAAATTCAGAAATTGGAGATCAATGAAAAGATAAAGTCGGTAATCGGCAGGGAAGAAGGGGCCCTGTGTTCTTCGTTGGTCCTCGGGGTTAAGGATGATACATTATCCGGGAAGGTGAATTCCCTAAAGGGGCTCGGTATTATCCACATACTTTCAATTTCCGGTTTTCACGTCAATCTCCTGGAAAAGATCCTTAAAAAGCTCAAAGTCAGGAAATTAGCTACAGGAATCATAATCGTCTATTCCATCATTGTGGATTCAGTTCCCGCTTATCGGGCTTCCATCATGAAGCTCTCTGCATCCTTTGCCCATTGGAACCGGAAGGATGATTCGCCCTTGGGCAATTTGATCATATCGGCTATGATCCTATTGGCCGGGAAGCCTTACCTGATGTTTGATTTGTCTTTTCAATTAACCTATTTATCTACCTTAGGCATGATTCTTTTGAGCGAACCGATTGCCTGGCGGCTAGCGGAAATCAGACTGTTGGGTACACGGGTTAAACAGGCGGTCTCAACCAGCACGGCAGCACTATTCCTTACCCTGCCTTATCTTGCCCGACTCAGCAATGTCATCAACATGTCGATTTTCCCGGCCAACCTCCTGATCGTCCCGTTCTATACCATCTTTTGTGTTCTGTCATTCCCTGTGGTCCTGATGGCTGATTTCAAGCCAGGCCTGCTCCTGTTGAAACCCGTCCTTCACTTGCTGTATAGTATAACCGGGGTTTTAGAAGGGGCAGTGGGGCTTCTATTTGATCTTAATATCGACCTGTATTCCCTGAATATCATTTACTATCTCTTCATTGCCGGCTTATTGATCAAGCATTTCCATGCCCTCTCTCTGATCCGAAAAACGGTCTTTGCCCTAACGGTCTTTTTCGCAATATTTTTCATAATGCATCCGCCTCTGGTCACCAGGATCATTTATACCCGGAGTTTTGGTATGTCTTCTATAGAGGTCGTATCCTTTATGGAGCGAAGGGTCCTGGTCACCGGTCAAATGTATAAACCGGGGATAAGAAACAACGTCCTAAAAATTGAAAAACCGACTGCCATGGGTGGGCTTGGCCTGTCTGCGGGCAAAGGGGATTTTGTGGATATTGAATTTTTCGGGCGCAATTTAAGTAACGAGGTTAATCGGGATAAATCTGATATAATTAACCAGGAATACGTTATTGTTGGCAGCAAAATATTTAAGATAAGGTAAAAGCATGTATTATAATGAGCTGGTTAAAGAATTGAATAGCAAAAAGCTTCGCAATGCATATGTTCTGTATGGCGAAGATGAAGGGTTCATGAAAGAGATCATCGAGGACATCAAAAAACTGGCAGGGATCCCACCCGATGATATTTTTAATTTTATCCGGATCGATGGTCAAAAAGCCGGGTTCGCGGAAATTGAGAATTCAATTTATACGCTGCCTTTTTTGGGGGACCGCAAAATCGTTGAGATATTCAGAGCTGATTTTTTCTCTGGGCAGCAGCAGTATGAAAACGTCAATGAAAAAATTAAACTGATTGCTGAATTTCTGGCAAATCCACCCCGGGAGACCATCCTGATCATATACTATGTCACCGATCAGGAGAAAAAAGATACCAGGATTAAAGCCCTGGACAATAAGGCGGATAAGGGGAAAACTGTGGTCATGAAAATGCCCCAGGTAAAAAAAGAAAATATTGATGATTTTATAGCTGATTATTTCAAAGAGCATGGCAAACCAATCAGCAAACCGATTCAGGCTTACATCAAGGAAACCTTTGAAGGGAGCATCCTCCAGCTGGAAAAAAATCTGGACAAGCTGTATTCCTACACCGAAGGCAGGGGAATCGACAAGGAAGATATCAATAAACTGGTCATTAAGTCAGGCACCAAGCATAAGTATGATCTTCTTGATATGATCATCGCCGGGAAAGCCAGAGATGCCCTGGAGCTTTATAACGAACTTATTTACCGGCGGACCGATCCGGGGGAACTCCTTGAGTCCATCGGCGGAAGGTTGAGAGAAGTCTATAACTACAAAATCAGATTGTCCGGTGGGATGGGTCAGGAGCAGCTGATGAAGGAGCTGAACGAAAAGTTTCCCTGGCTGGTAACCAAAAAAAGCGATACCTATCGTAACATTCCCATGGAGCGGATAAAAAAAATGTTTGATTTCCTGGTGGATACGGAAGAACGGTTCAAAGGTACCGGGACAGATCCGGAACGGGAGATCGAGATGCTCATACTGGCCTTGTGCGGAACAGCCCGCGCCTGAAGCAGAAATCAGTCGGTTATGACGGCCTTACTTGCGGGCCCGGCAAACTGGAAGCAGGTTAAAATAGAGAACCAGATTGGCTGGGGAATAAAAAAAGAACCGGATAATCCGGTTCTTTTCTATTTTGCAGCTTCAGCCGACTGATTGTTCAATTTATTTAATTTCAGTGTCAGTCTGGATTTTTTTCTTGCCGCAGCATTTTTATGGATAATACCCTTGGATGCAGCTACGTCAAGGGACTTAACAGCAGCCTTCAAGAACTCCTGTGACTCCTCAGCTCCAACTGTTAAAGCATTATTGAACTTCTTGATTTTAGTTTTCAGTGAGGATTTGATCATTTTATTCTCAAGAGTCTTTTTCTCGGTTATGCCGATTCTTTTCTTAGATGATTTGATGTTTGCCACTTTTTCACCCCCTTAACTTATTTTCCTTGGGTCATACGAAATGAACCAACTTTCTGAATAACAGACTAATTATATCACTTCGGTCTGCCACAATCAAATGTTTTCTTATAATTTCAGTTTTTAGACAAAACATAGTATAATATATTTTCGGTCAGACATCAAGGATATGCTATAATTTAGTAGGTAATTTTTTCGGTATTTTTTTTAAGGGTTAAAAGGATTTACAACGGATTTTCGGGGAATATTATTATTGGCATAATTTCACAACTGCGGGAAATCCCGCCGATATTTAAAATAGTCTATGGAAAAAGCTGGTGGCTGCAAATCCACTTTGAATAATCGAATTATACTTAGGGGGACAAGATGAACAGAAGACAAGACAGAATCAGGAATTTTTCTATAATCGCTCATATAGATCACGGCAAGTCGACATTGGCAGACAGACTGATCGAATTTACCGACACATTGACAGAAAGAGAAATGGAACAGCAGGTTTTGGATAATATGGATCTTGAACGGGAAAGAGGGATCACCATAAAAGCCCAGGCTGTGAGATTGATTTATACCCGGGACAACGGTGAGGAATATATTTTAAATATGATCGATACTCCGGGACATGTGGATTTTAACTATGAGGTATCAAGATCGCTGCAGGCATGCGAAGGGGCGGTTCTGGTGGTTGATGCCACCCAGGGGATCCAGGCGCAGACCCTGGCCAACTGCTATCTTGCAGCTGAAAATAATTTGGAGATTATTCCGGTCATTAACAAGGTCGATCTGGCATCAGCGGATCCGAAGGAGACCATTGCTGAGATCGAAGATGTGATCGGCATCGAGGCTCAGGATGCCCCGCAGATTTCTGCGAAAACCGGACTGAATATCAAGGCGGTTTTGGAAGCCATCGTTGAAAGGATACCGGCTCCCGTGGGGGATGACCAGGCACCGCTCAAAGCGTTGATCTTTGACTCATATTATGACGCCTACAAAGGCGTCGTGGCCCACGTTAGGATCAAGCAAGGCACGGTTAAAAAAGGCGATACCATTAAATTCATGGCTTCCGGTACCGTTTATGATGTGGTGGATATCGGCGTTTTTGTCCCCGGATATCTGCCCACGGAAGAACTGAAAGCCGGTGATGTTGGCTACATCACCGCATCCATCAAGAATGTCAGGGATGCCCGGGTCGGTGATACGGTGACTCTGGCTGCCAATCCGGCCGCCGAGGCACTGCCGGGCTATAAGAAGGCTGTACCCATGGTGTTCTCCGGGATCTATCCGTTGGATGGCGCAAGGTATGATGAATTAAGAGATGCCCTGGAAAAGCTTCAGATGAATGATGCCGCTTTGAGCTTCGAGCCGGAAGCCTCGGTAGCCCTGGGCTTCGGATTCCGATGCGGCTTCCTGGGACTACTTCACATGGAGATCATCCAGGAACGGCTGGAGCGTGAATTCGACCTGGATATCATTACCACAGCCCCTTCGGTTATTTATAAAGTGTTTAAAACCAACGGCGGGATGATCGAAATCACCAACCCGGCCAACCTGCCGCCAGTCACGGAAATTGATCATATGGAAGAGCCGGTGGTCAAAGCCTCGATCATCACCCCCAGTGAATATGTCGGCGCCATTATGGATTTATGCCAGACACGGCGCGGCACCTACATCGATATGGAGTATATCGAACAGACCAGAGCCCGGCTGAACTACATACTGCCTTTGAATGAAATCATTTATGACTTCTTCGATACCCTGAAGTCCAGAACCAGGGGATATGCTTCCCTGGATTATGATTTGACCGGCTACCAGGAGACGAAGCTCGTCAAACTGGACATATTGCTCAACGGCGATATCGTCGATGCCTTATCCATGATCGTGCCGGAGGAAAGAGCCTATACCAAGGGCCGAAACCTGGCTGAAAAGCTCAAGGAAGTTATTCCGCGGCAGATGTTTGAAGTGCCGATCCAGGCGGCTGTCGGTACGAAAATTATAGCCCGGGAAACCGTCAAGGCGCTGCGCAAAGATGTCTTGGCAAAGTGTTACGGCGGAGACATCTCCCGGAAGAAGAAGCTGTTGGAGAAACAGAAGGAAGGCAAAAAGCGGATGCGCCAGGTGGGAAGCGTCGAGGTCCCCACCGAAGCCTTCATGTCCATATTGAAGGTCGAATAATGGGGATCGGTTTGTACATCCATATCCCCTTCTGCAAAGCGCGCTGCAGTTACTGTGATTTTACCAGCTATGCGGGATCCGAGTCCCTGATGGGGCCATATGTTCAAGCCCTGAAGACCGAACTGGAGATCAAAACGAAAAATAAATCCATCAGCACAGTGTTCATCGGTGGGGGGACGCCCACCGCACTGCCCGATGAGCTGTTTGCTGACTTGCTTGGATTTTTACAGGGCAGTCTGGATCTGGCCGATGGCTATGAATTCACGGTGGAGGGAAATCCTGAATCCATGACCAGGGAAAAGATCTCTGCCATGAAGCGGTATGGTGTCAACCGAGTGTCCATGGGTCTCCAGACAACCGATGATTTGCTGCTGAAAAATATCGGGAGGATCCACGATTATGAGACATTCCTGACGGCCTTTGAAAATTTATCGGCAGCGGGCATGAGGAATGTCAGCTTTGATCTGATCACCGGCCTGCCCGGATACACCATGGCCAAGCTGCAGGACACCATGGACAAGGTAATCACCTTAGCGCCGAACCATATTTCCATTTACTCCCTGATCCTTGAGGAAGGAACACCCTTGAGTCAGCTGGTGGCAAAGGGCAGGGTGGAACTCCCCGATGAAGAAGCCGACCGGGCCATGCAGGCATACGCCAGGGACCATCTGGCGGCGGCCGGGTATGGGAAATACGAAATTTCCAACTATTCCCAGCCGGGGTATGAGTGTAAACATAATATATCTTATTGGCAAGTACAAGACTACATTGGCGTTGGGGTGGCAGCAGCCGGCTTTGAAGACAACCGGAGATATCAAAATACTCCATCCATTGAAACCTACCTTGAGCTGATCAACAGCGGAGTGTCGGCTGCGGTGGAATCCACCATGAACACGGAAGCTGACAATATGGAAGAATTCATGTTTATGGGTCTGCGCATGATAAACGGGATCAGCATGAGTGAATTTAAGCGCAGATTCAACCAGGAGATTGCCGCTGTTTACGGGAAGGTCATGGAGCGATATCTGAAAACCGGTCATATGATCATGAAGGGAGACCGGCTTTGCCTGTCGGAGGCGGGTCTGGATATTTCGAATTACATTTTAAGTGATTTTATCCTTTGACAAAGCCCTTGGTCTCACCAATCCGGCTCAAGGTCAAATCGATGCAGTCACAAGAAGTCTAAAACAGCAACCGGGTATCAGGGATGAAACATCCTAAATACCCGGTTGCTGTTCTTTCGGAAGAGAAAAGTGGGGGCTGTGGTCACATTTGATCCATTTGGTTACTGGGCTGGTTCATTTTAAATTTTGCCCCCTCAAGTTCCAAAAGCCTATTCTTGATTCCTGGTCCCCCGGAAAAACCGCCCAGAGAATCATCCTGATGAATGACCCGGTGGCATGGCACAATGATGGCAATATGATTTTTCCCGTTGGCAGAACCGCAGGCCCGACAGGCTTTGGGATTGCCGATCCGCCTGGCCAATTCACCATAGGAGATGGTCGTTCCATAAGGAATCCTGCTTAGTTCCGCCCAGACTTTCTCCTGGAAGGGAGTGCCCTGTTGAGAAACTTTAAGACTGAATTCCCGGCGTTTCCCGGCAAAGTACTCACTTAATTCGGTTTCGGCAAGGTCTAACACCGTCGACACATCAATGGCTGAAACCTTATCTTTGGTAAACTCCAGTGCAGTCAAGGATCCGCCTTCCGCCTGCAATAAGATATTGCCGACGGGGCTGCTAATGATTCTTTTCATGGTACTCCTCAGCGTATTCGGCTAAGCTTGGCCGACGGGCTTGATTATTAATTGGCAGTGGTGGCTGTATTGGGCCGAACGCCGTTATTCGGCGGTTTGGTAGCAGTCGGTGTGGTATCCTCAGGAGTGGTATCCTCAGGAGTGGTATCCTCAGGAGTGGTATCCT
>CAZOTM010000043.1:0-12164 GCA_964582675.1 uncultured Clostridiaceae bacterium | reverse complement strand
AATGTTCTTAACCAAAATGTAATGGACCAAAGTTTCCAAAACCTTGGCTGGTCTTCGACAAGGAGCGTGATGACATGACTCAAAGCGGGCGAATCGACTACCTGATTCTTGAATTACTGGCAGAAAATACAGCTTATCGAAAAATCGAAGTCCCCTCTGGGGAATCTGCCAAGCGGCTTCTTCTGCGCAGCCTCCTTAATGTGCGCCCCCCTGCCCCTGTCTCTGCCGACTTTTTGCTGGTCCAGGATGCTTACCTAAAGGGTGAGGCCAAGCGGAGAGGGATCGTTGATATTTCCAATCTGGCCCCCCTTGCCGACGACCTTTATCTCTGGGTTGGAGATATCACCCGGCTTAGGGTTGACGGAATCGTGAATGCCGCCAATTCTAAAATGCTCGGCTGCTTTGTGCCCAACCACCATTGCATCGATAATGCCATCCATACCCATGCCGGCATTCAGCTCAGGCAGCATTGCGCCGAGCTGATGGCTGAACAGGGCCATGATGAAGCGGTGGGTGGAGCCAAAATCACTCCGGGGTTCAACTTGCCCTGTAAATACATTATCCATACCGTAGGTCCAGCCATTGCCGGCAGAGTGACCGATGATGACATCCATTTGCTGGAGAGCTGCTATAGGGCCTGTCTCCTGCTAGGTGATCAATATCATTCAGACTCCATTGCTTTCTGCTGCATCTCAACAGGTGAATATCATTTCCCCAGACAGGCTGCCGCTGAAATCGCAATGGCCACAGTATCCGCGTATAAAAAGATGACCCATTCCAACATAAAGGTGGTATTCAATGTCTTCACTGAAACCGATGCAGCAATCTATCGAAAGCTCTTTTCCCATGTTTGACCAATTAAAGGATCTGATCCGCCATATCGAGACGGTGGTGGTTGGCGCAGGCGCCGGTCTGTCAGCTTCTGCCGGCCTGACCTATGATAAGGAGCGCTTCCACCAATATTTCAGCGATTATGAAGATCGTTATGGCTTCCATGACATGTATTCCGGAGGATTTTACCCCTACCCCACACCGGAAGAATTCTGGGCTTATTGGAGCCGCAATATCCTGGTTAACCGCTATGATCAGGTTCCCGGAAAACCATATCGTCATTTGCTTCAATTGCTCCGTGAAAAAGACTATTTTGTCATTACTACCAACGTGGACCATCAATTTCAAATGGCGGGTTTTGACAAGGCACGCTTGTTTTATACCCAGGGAGATTATGGACTTTGGCAATGCTCAGTGCCTTGCCACCAGAAAACCTACGACAATGAACTTGCCGTCCGGCAGATGGTTGCCCTGCAAAAAGACTTTAAAATCCCCTTGGATCTCCTCCCTGTTTGTCCCATCTGCGGGGCGCCCATGGTCAAGAATCTTCGGGTGGATGCATCATTTGTGGAGGATGCCCAATGGCATCAGGCCCAATCCCGCTATACAGCTTTTATTGAAAGAACTACTGATAAGCCCGTTCTATTCCTGGAACTGGGGGTTGGCTGGAATACACCCGGGGTCATCAAGCACCCGTTTTGGCGATTGACTGCAAAAAATAAAGCTGCCGTCTATGTCTGCATCAATCGGGACGAAACCAGGATTCCGTCGGTCATCAAGGAGCGCTCGATCCTCATCAACCGGGATATCGGTGAAACCCTGGCTGATTTACTCTTCATTGATTCTGAATAGGATCCCAAAGGAGACAGAAAAAAATGCTAAATGAGCCAGTAATACTCCGGGTTGTCCGGGTTGTCCGGGTATAATAAGACGAAATGAACCAGGGATGAAAAGTTCAGCTTTTCATCCCTGGTTCAATCTTGTTTAAAGGTATTCAGGAATCATTCCAATTTTTTATTGGGTACCTAATCAACCATCACGATGGCTTCAATTTCCAGTTTAGCACCCTTGGGCAGGGCAGCAACCGCCACTGCAGATCTGGCCGGGCAATTCTCTTTGAAGAATTCGGCATAAACTTCGTTCATGGCGGCAAAATCAGCCATGTCCGTCAAAAATACCACGGTTTTGACCACATTGTCCATTGATGTTCCGATTTCTTCCAGCATGTTTTTCAGGTTGGTCAGGCAGGCTCTGGTTGCCTCAGGGATATCAGTCAGTAATGCTCCATCCTTTAAGGGCAGCTGTCCGGATACAAACAGCAGGTTGCCGGCTTTGACCGCATGGGAATATGGTCCAATTGCCGCCGGTGCGTTCTTAACGATAAATGCTTCTTTTTTCATGTTCAATTCCTCCATATTTTTATATTTCTTTTCTGCCTTCCATTGCCTTCATCAGCGTGACTTCATCCGCGTATTCCAGATCCCCGCCCACGGGCATGCCGGAGGCGATCCTGGTCACTTTGATATCCAGGGGCTTTAAAACCCTGGCGATATACATGGCCGTCGCTTCCCCCTCAATGGTGGGGTTGGTTGCCACGATGACTTCCTTGACGTCAGTATGCATCCGGGCCACCAGTTCCCTGATCCGGATATCCGAAGGTCCCCTTCCCTGCATGGGTGAAATATTGCCATGCAGAACATGGTAAACTCCGTTGAAGTCCTTGATCTTTTCGATGCTCATGATATCCCTGGGCTGCTCCACCACGCAGATGATGCCCTGGTCCCTTGACGGATTGGAACATACGCTGCAGGGATCCTTGTCCGTAAAATTCCCGCACTGGGAACAGAATTTCAAGGTGCCCCTGGCCTTGATCAGAGCTTCGGCAAATTCCGTGACCTCTTCCTGGGGGAGGTTCAATACATGCAGCGTCAGCCTCTGTGCCGTCTTATGCCCGATACCCGGAAGCTTAGCAAATTCATCGATCAGTTTTTCTATGGAAACCGGGTAAAAATCCATCCCGTTACATTCCCGGGATATTCATCCCGCCGGTCATTTTGCTCATGGATTCCTGGGCCTCGTCCTCAGCGGCTTTTAAAGCGCTGTTGACTGCCAGTACGATGAGATCCTGAAGCATTTCAATGTCTGAGGGATCAACGATGGATTCCTCCAAGGTAACACTCTTCAATTCTTTTTTGCCGGTTACGACAACCTTAACGGCCGAGCCGCCTGCCGATGCCTCGTATTCTTTATTCTGAAGTTCCTGCTGCATTTCTTCCATCTGCTTTTGGGCTTTTTGTACCTGCTTTAAGAGGTTATTCATGTTGCCGCCGCCCGGGAAGCCCCCTCCGAATCCTTTTGCCATATATATTCCTCCGTTTTAATTGCTCTGTTAATTATAGCATATTGTTTTTTTAAGTGCCTAAATTATATCGATATCCGTCATCTTCATATCCAAGATGGTTTTCTCAATGTCCTGATTCCGGCTCTGATTCAAAGACTCCTTGACACTCAGTTTGATGGACACCTTCTCCCCGACGATCATGGATACTGTATCGTTCAAAATGGTCCGAAACTCGGTTTTTTCCAACCGCTTTTTATTATGGCTGTAGTTTTCCGGAAACTCAAGGGTAATTATGCCCTTATCAACTCCGACTACATTTCCCTCGAACAAAGAGGCTCTGACCACCATTTGCCGTTTGGCCCGCAGGGCTTCCAGCACCTCATTCCACGATGTCTTCACATTTTCCAGGGTCAGTTTCGAATCCGGATTCGCCTCAAAGGCTTCCTTGACATGATCTTCCATATTGATCTCGTCGGTTGGCGCACTGGTCCAGCCCTCTGGTTTTACCCTGGGCTCGGCTTTTTTCTGCGCCGGTCTGGCATCAGGCGAATCATCGCCGGCTGCCACCAGCTTCCCGCTTCGGATCAGATTCTCCAGGACGTTCATTCTGGCAACGAGAGAATCCATGCCATAATCCTTTTCCGCATTGCATATTTTGATCAAAGCCAATTCCAGGAAAGTTCTTCCCTGGGAGCTTCGCTTGCTTTGTTCTTCGGCACTTTGCAGCGTCCTGACGATTTTAATGATCTCCTGATCATGGATCATTAAGGATTGCTGCTTATATCGTTCAATATCTTCGGCGGACGCCTCCACCAGTTCATCCGGATTGTTCCGGATGATTTTGGTCACAAGAATATTCCGGAAATGCTCCAATAGATCCTTCGTGATAAAATATGGATCCTTGCCGGAATCCACCATGGCGTCCAGAGTGATCAGGGATTTTTCAATATCCTTTTTCAAGATGGCATCCGCCAGGTTGAAGATCTCAATTCTGCCCATCAGCCCCAGCATGGAGATGACAGTTTCATAATCCACCTTGCCGCCGCCCATGGAGATGCTTTGGTCCAGTATACTGAGGGCGTCCCGCATGGCCCCTTCCGAGACCCTGGCGATCAGGGCGAGGCTTTTATTATCGGCTAATATCCCCTTGTCATCGACAATTTCCCGAAGCCTTTTTTCAATGTCCGCCGCCTTGATCCGTTTAAAGTCAAAGCGTTGGCATCGGGAAAGGATCGTTATGGGGAGCTTTTGCGGATCGGTGGTGGCTAGAATAAAGACAACATTTTCCGGAGGCTCCTCCAGGGTTTTTAAAAACGCATTGACCGCCCCCATGGTAAGCATATGTGCCTCATCCAGGATATAGACCTTGTATCTGCCTTCCTGGGGTGGATACTGGACCTCATCGATCAAGTCCCTGATGTCATCCACCTTATTGTTGGTGGCCGCATCCTGCTCCATGACATCCAATGATAAACCAGAATCGATCCGGATGCAGTTATCGCATAAGTTGCAGGGTTCTCCGTCTTTTAGATCAAGGCAGTTCAGGGCTTTGGAAAATATCTTTGCGCAGGTCGTTTTCCCCGTCCCTCTTGTTCCAGAAAAAAGATAGGCATGGGCAATCCTGCCGTTCTTGATTTCGTTTTTAAGGGTCGTTGTGATGTGTTCCTGTCCAATAACGTCCTTAAAGACCTTGGGTCTCAACTCTCTGTACATTGCCGTATAAGCCATAATTGCCTCCCTTTTTCCCTAAGTCTATTATATTATTCAAATTTGAAGTAGATTTGAATACAAAGTCTACAAAAACAAAAAAACTGCAGTCATCAACTGCAGCTAAATATTTAAGTAACACCGTGCACCCGGCTTCGACAAGAATGACTCATCTGTCTACCAAGGTTAGCTCAATCATGGTTTGCCACGGCACACATAACATTCCTGTTTATCGCTGCTACCTTCCGGTCCTGACGTGGTTCGCAGGCATATGTTGCGTGGGACCCTGATCTCAACACCACTGCTTGGCTGCAGCAATAAATCATCAGGCCTCAGCCGGGAATTCAACCCTGCTGTAGCGATCGCAGGTTACAGGGCATCGCTGGTTCCCCATCTAGCACGGCTATGGCGGAGAGGATGGGATTTGAACCCATGATAGAGTTTCCCCTATACACGCTTTCCAGGCGTGCTCCTTCGGCCACTCGGACACCTCTCCCTCTTATGCCTGTTGCCTTTAGACAACTATTTGATTATACTTGAAACTCAGCTAATCTGTCAAACTTTTGATTTGGGATTTTTAAAAAATTTCCCGAATTTTTCCAAACCTTTCTCAAGCTTGCCCAAAAGCTTTTTATCTTAGGGCAAAAAAGCTGCCGATTTGCCGATTCTTAACATTTGATCAAATTCCCCCAGGATTAACTTACCATTTGATTATTTCGTCTCCTTCAACAATTACAACATTTTCCGGCGGAACCGGTCGATCGATTCCCTTCCAGGCAATATAGGCTGTCAAATCAGCCTTTATCTGATTATAGACAAAATTAAAGATGAAGACATCATCCAAATATCCAACGAAGGGGATGAAGTCGGGAATTGCATCGATGGGGGATATGAGATAAATCAACGCAGCGATGATGGAAATGATCGTCCGTTTCGGAACAGTTTTATAATTGCCCCTCCGCCAGTCGTTCAGCATGGTTATTGTTAATTTTACGTTATTGATGATCGTTGCAACTGGGCCTTTGTCCTGACCATTGATGAAATCTCTGGCATCTTTAAGCAGCCCTTTGAAACGTTCCGGGTCTTTGTAAACCCCTTCCGCACTCTTTTTGAAATTTTCAAACATCTCCAGGGCTTTTCTTTTTTTCAACATCTTCACATCCTAAGGATTATTCTACAATTCATTATGACAATACGGACCTTAAGATTGGATTAAAGCTCTTCCAGGGCTTGCTTTAGTTTAAGCAGCTCTTCCGCACTTAAGGTGATCCCTTTGCTCATTTTATTTTGTCCGTGATTCCATTCCCGGATATCCACTTTCGGCTCTCTTTCGTTCCACGACACAAGATTCACTTCCTTGGTCCAACCTGTGGAGGATTCGGACAACACTGCCACTTTTTTTACGATCTCATATTTAATATCTGCCATTCTTTTACCGCCTTAATTTTCTTTGCTTCTCGACTATCCTTGGTTTTACTTATATAATTTATTTGTTACCTTGGATATTATCCTTGTAAAGAGTATTTTAAACTAAATATTTTAACAAATTGTGTATGGGAATATTTTCCAGGCAGAAATCCTCCCCGCCCCGGCTGATCATTCCTCTACCCAAGGATCCTCCAGCTGTCAGGCATGATTTAATCTGGTTATAAGTCTCCTCCTGTACACTGCACTTATCTGCCTGAAGCGGACCAATGGACCACAGATCAATCGATCAACCGATCAAGAGGATGGAAAGATATGGAACTACTTCAAAACCTAACCGGCTTCCTGGTGAGCCTGCCAACCCACCTTGATCAAATCATGGTCACTTTGGGCCCCATTGCCTATCTTATCCTGTGGCTTGCCATCTTTTTAGAGACCGGTGCCGTCATAATGGCCTGGCTGCCGGGCGAGAGCCTGATCTTCGCCGCTGCCGCCTTCTCCGCAGTTACCGGAAAAATGTCCATCTGGATATTAATCCCCCTGTTCTTAACCGCGACATTCCTGGGGGATACCTCCAGTTTCTTCATCGGACGGTTTGTCGGGAAAAAATATACTCACATTTCTCATATGAAAATCGTTAAGCCGGAGCAGTTTCAAAAAGCGCATAAATTTTTTGCGGAAAAAGGTAAAAAAGCCTACCTGATCAACCGTTTCATCCCCGTGGCCAGAGCCTTGATGCCCTTTACGGCAGGCTTTGTCCAGACGGACTATTCATCGATTTTTCATTTCAGCCTGGCCGGAGTGGTGATTTGGAATACGCTTTATTTGGCGCTTGGATATTTTCTCGGAAACCTGCCGATTGTCAGCGAAAACTTCTCTTTGATCTCGATTTCCATCATCATCCTGTCCATCATACCGGCATCTTTTATAATCCTCAGAAACCTGGGGGGTATCATGTCCGGTAAGCTGCTTCAAGGCGATGAAAAAGATAAAGACAGTAACGAAAAGCCAGACCAAAATAAGGATCGAACGTCTTAAACCGATCCGGAGAACCCCTGGACAGCTGATTTCTGCTGTCCAACCGCCGCTGCGGCCAGCCCAATCCGGCTGTGGTATACTCATTAGACATAACAAAGGTGGTGCATTACATTGAACCCTGTTGCTTTTAACATTTTCGGATTCTCCATTATGTGGTATGCTGTGCTGATCATGCTGGGGGTTATAATCGGCCTGGGGGTCGCCAAATTCAATACCCGCAGAGCCGACTTAAACATCAATTATGACGATATTATCGATACTTTTCTTTATGCGTTCCCCCTGGGAATTATCGGTGCCCGCATATACTACGTCATCTTTTCCTGGGATAACTACAAGGATGACCTCCTCCAGATCCTGAACATCAGGGGCGGAGGGCTGGCGATCCATGGAGGGCTGCTGGGGGCAGCGGTGGGCGTGATCCTCTACAAGACCATCAAGAAGAAAAGCTGGAAGTACATGCTGGATATGGTGGATGCTGCCGCTCCGGGAATCATTATTGCCCAGGCGTTGGGCCGGTGGGGAAACTTCATGAACAGCGAAGCCCATGGCGGGCCAGTTACTGAGGAATTCATCTCAATCTTCCCGAAATTCATTCAGGACGGCATGTCGATCAACGGACAGTACTATCACCCGACTTTCCTCTATGAATCCATGTGGAATCTCCTGATGGGCATCGTTTTGATCGGTCTTTTCCAAAAGCGGGCCAACCATCACGAGGGAACCATACTGGCCTGGTATGGGATTTTATATTCCATCGGCCGATTCTTCATCGAAGGCCTGAGGACAGACTCCCTGATGGTTGGGGGCCTCAGGACCGCCCAAATGATCTCATTGCTGTTCATCCTCCTGGGTGGGCTTTACCTGGTATGGAAATACAGCAGACAACCCAGACCGGCAACTCCGGAGCATAATCCCTGATCAGTAAATACTCCGTGGACAGCTGTCCTTACAAAGGGCAGCTGTTTCTTTATCTCCAATCCGCACATTCTTTCCTCTTCCCTGACCCTTGACCCTTTTCCCTGACCCTTGATCCTTACCTTAGAAATTGATTTGACGAACGAATTTATATGAAATATAATATTGGTTGTCCGCTCCAATAGTTCAATGGATAGAATAAGCCCCTCCTAAGGGCTAGATATGGGTTCGATTCCCGTTTGGAGTACCAATTGATGATTTATGAAGACAAAAACCGTGCCAGGCAAGACCATTGCTTGGCACGGTTTTTGTCTTCATGCTTTTGAGGGGTAAACGCAGCTGCCGTCCTCAGCAAGGGCAGCCACCAGTTGATCCTGGTTTTCAAACCCGACCGGCTTTTTGGGCAGGCCATCCAGTCCATAACCAAACCAGCGAAGTCAGTGTGATCCAAAGCAAACTTGACAGTCTTTAAACCAGACCTGAAATTCCCGGATTTCACGTTGGAATATCTTGAGGTCACTCCTACAGTCCGGGACGACAAGATAGTATAGTCCAAGCCGGCATTTTATATAGGGGCAGGTTATCCGATCATTTAAAATGTCCGTTCGATGAGCCATCCCAGCGCCTTCCAAAAGCTATAGTAGGCAGTGACAAACAACAGCATGCTCCCCAACGCCATAAATGTTAAACCGATAATCGTCTTATTCATTTCCCTTCCTCCGATCGTTTGTTCGATTCTTTATTTATAGTTTATAAAGTTGGTCGGACAAAAATCGAATGTACATGCGAATTTTTTAAAATATTTTATATTCTCCTGAAATGATTGATTAACGATTGTGATTGGTTACTTTTTGAAAGATAATGTACTATAATCAGGATTATTCATTACGACAGAATTTAGGAAAAACCATGAGGAAAAAAAATAAAAAAAGAATTGTTATTAAAATCGGATCCTCCTCCATCGTAAATGATGGGATGATCAACTATGATTTCATCGAACGGCTGGTCGCTGAGACCGAAAAATTCCGCCACGGCAGTACCCAAGTTGTCATTGTGACCTCCGGAGCGATCGCTGTGGGCAAGATCTCCTTCGGCTGGGACGGCAAGCTTGATTTGAATGCCAAACAAGCCTTTTCGGCTTTAGGTCAAGTCAAACTGATTCAAATATACAACAATGCTTTTGGCAAAAAGGCCATCCCCGTGGCACAGATTCTTTTATCCAGAGACGATTTCAAATCCAAAAACCGGATGCTGAACTTCAGAGATACCATGGAAACGCTGTTAAAAATGAACACAGTTCCGGTGATCAACGAAAATGATGCCCTTTCCAATGATGAAATCAAGCTTGGCGACAATGACACCCTGGGGGCGTTGACAGCTGTGGCGCTGGATGCGGATGACTATATCATCCTGAGCGATATCGACGGGCTCTATTCTGGAAATCCCCGGGAAGATATGAATGCTGTCCGGATCGCCGAAGTCAGGGGGATCACTCCGGAAATCATGGCCATGGCAGGCGGCACGGGTTCCGATGTAGGCACCGGGGGCATGGTCACCAAGCTGTCCGCCGCGATCATTACCAATAAAGCCGGCATCCGGACACACATCGCCCACGCAGACATCCAGGATCTGGCAGAAAAAATTATGGGCGGAGGATCCATCGGCACCGTCTTTCTGCCGGATCAGACCATCATGTCCAGCAAGGACCATTGGATCGGGTTTGAATCAAGGTCCGCCGGAAAGATCATCATCGACAACGGCGCCATCGAAGCATTAAGGAAACGAAAATCACTCCTGGCAGTTGGTATTACCGATATCGAGGGGTATTTCAAACCAGGCGACTCCGTGGACATAACCGACATCAACGGCAAGCTCATCGCCAGGGGCCTGTCTTATCTGTCAGGGTCCCAGATCAAATTGATCAAGGGTACCCCAAATTCCAAGCACCAGTCGATCTTAAAGGAAGAAGTCCATTCCAGCGTCATCCATGCAGACAATATTATTTTAATGGATGACTACAACTAAAAAAATCCACAAGCAAAGGAAGGATCAAATTGAACTATATTGAAGAACTTTCAGTGAAATCAAAAAATGCATTCACCACCCTCAAGAATGCTGATACGAACACCAAGAACAATGCATTAAAGAAGATAGCCGCCAGCCTGGTGGAGCATACAGCGGCAATTTTACAGGAAAATCAGCTGGACTTGGCTGCCGCCGACAAAACCGGTGTCACCAGGGCCATGCGGGACAGACTGGAACTGACCGAGCAGCGGATCGCCGGCATTGCCGAAGGGGTCCTTCAGGTGGCCGATCTTCAGGACCCAGTCGGTCAAATCATCAGAGGCAATAATCTCAAAAACGGATTGAAGGTAGTTCAGGTCCGAGAACCCCTGGGTGTCATCGCCATGATCTTTGAAGCCAGACCGAATGTTATTGTGGATGCAGCATCACTGGCCATAAAATCCGGCAACACCTGCATCCTTAGGGGCGGTAAGGAAGCTGCCAATTCCAACATCATCCTGGCGAATATCATCCGGGAAGCGATCAAGGAGGACATCCCCATGGATTCAGTCCAGCTGGTGGAAAAATCCAGCCACAGCCACGTGGATGAAATCCTCCAGGCCAGAGGGTTTATCGACCTGGTTATCCCACGGGGCAGCAAGCGCCTCATCGATCAGGTAGTCCGCGAGGCCAGGATCCCGGTAATTGAGACCGGGGCAGGCATCTGCCACATCTACGTTGCCTCCTCCGCCGATTTTGACATGGCGACCAGGGTCATCGTCAATGCCAAGGCTCAAAGGCCATCTGTGTGCAATGCGGTGGAAAATGTTCTCATTGATGAAAAGATCGCCGCTGATTATGCCCCCCTCTTGAAAACCGCCCTGGAAGCCGTCCATGTTGAATTCCGCGGTGATGAAAGGATCCGCCAAATCACTGACTGCATACCCGCAGTCCCTGAAGACTTTCATACGGAGTACTTGGACTATATCCTAAGCGTAGCTGCCGTAAACGGACTGGACGAGGCCATCGACTTTATCAATGGCCACTCCTCCCATCACAGTGAAGCGATCATCACCAAGGATATTAATGAGGCTGATCAGTTCAGTAAAAGGATCGATTCCGCCTGTGTATTTGTTAACACCTCCACCCGCTTTGCAGACGGAGGCGAATTTGGCTATGGCGCTGAAATCGGCATCTCCACCCAAAAGATCCACGCCAGAGGACCCGTCGGGTTGTCCGAGCTTACCACCACAAAATACCTGGTCACGGGCAATGGGCAGATCCGGAAATAAAATAGAAGCTATAAAAATAAGCTGGCTTTCAGCTTATTTTTATTTTTAACCTGAAAATTTTCAAGGAGCCAAACATCGGTAAAGCCTCCCTGGCAGGGGATTGAACCAATGGCTGCCATGTGTCCTGGCAAAATTTTCATTGAAAAGGCGGGACTCATTTGATACTATAGGTAAGGGCATAAAATCAGCCCTAAACCGAATTCTGAAGGAATCAAATAATTTCAGAACATCCCTTTAATTCATTCAGCGAAATGGAAAGGAGTCATCATGAGACATTTTATTGAACCTGGTATGTTGACCAATGAAGAGTACATAGAACTCATCGACAAAGGACTGGAAATAAAAAAGGATCCGAAGAAATACTCTGAAGTTTGCAAGGGTATGCTTTTGGGTTCTTTGTTTTTTGAGCCATCTACCAGAACAAAATTCAGCTTTGACGCAGCTATGCTAAGACTGGGCGGCAACATACTGGGCTTTTCTGATACGAACACCACCTCCTCAAAAAAAGGGGAAAGCCTGGCCGATACCATCCGAATAATGAGCGGTTATACGGATATCATCGCCATGCGGCATCCCAACGAAGGAGCAGCCCTCCTGGCTTCCCAATATTC
>CAZOTM010000042.1:0-12387 GCA_964582675.1 uncultured Clostridiaceae bacterium | reverse complement strand
GATGTTCCAAGGCAACACACATACTAACCGCCTTGAATCATAACCTGTCTTTTCAACCCGTTGTTCGGACATTTCAGGGCTTTGCCCTCTGCCCAATCCACTTAGACAATGATCTCATTGCAGACACAATCGATTACTCCAATTTTTAGGATGTTTTCAGTCTCGTTGTTTAAACGATTCGTTTCATCGTATAAGGGCTGCCATTTTTCCGCAGTACTGACAAACGATTCCCCTCGTTTGGTCAACTCAATTGTTTTCATACCCTTAGGCCGACAAACAGTTTTACCTCGATTTCATTTTCCAACTGAATGAGTCGATTACTAACGAACTCCAATTACCTCAATGTATATGGCAGAATGGAACCTATTAACATGGGGAAGGAAAGCAATCAACCAGGTGGAACATAAATCTCCACTGTTCTTCACCTGAATAAGCTGGCCCTCATATTAACTGATACGGGAAGGGGGGTCAGGTGATTTACTAATGGAGAAAATTCATCCTCGGAGATGTGCTTTCAATAACCAAGGAAACAGGGATTGGGCGGAACGTAAAAGGAGGGCTACCAATTGATCAATCAATGGTTGCCCTCCCTGTCACAGCGTTTATAAAATGAGGTTTATATTATTTTGCGGTTACCGTTGCTGCCGATGTCCTGACGGCGGCCGCTTTTTCATTCATTTGTTTTCTGACAACCAGAATGACTATCATTAGTCCTGCAGCACTGACGATTGCTGCGATGGTGAAAACCGACTTGACTCCGGCCGTAATATTAACCACATTGCCTGGATCGCCTTTGGTGTTTAAATCATACGCCAGCCCATATACTGCAGCAGCAATCAATGATGACAGGGAATTTACAAAGTTGACCAACGAAGTCCCGATTCCCAAATTTTTCCGTTCCAGGGCAGCCTGAGCTGCCGGTGTGATCGATACTGCACGGAAGCTTTCGGCGATTCCTGTGGCCGCAATCGCCACAAAGAAAATCATTACCGATGAACCGGGTGCGGCAGCCGCAGCCAGGACCAGGAAGGAGGCTGCAACGATGGCTGTGGCTATCGTCATTGCCTTCCAGCCGTTTGTTGCCGACTTGCCGACCCAAACTCCTGCAATGGCCGGCAGGATGATGGTGATAATTGTACGGGGCAGCTGAAGCGAGCCTGAAATTGCCGTGGAACCGCCAAGGACTTTCATAACCGCTAGGGGAGCGTAGGTATACATCGCATTAAAATAGAAATAGCAGATGAATCCCACGATAAGCAATACCGAATAATCTTTGTTGGAAAACAGATGCATGGGAATAATGGGTTCACTGGATTTTTTCTCAACGTTGACCAAGGCGAACAATGCGATGATCCCAATAACAAAACCGCTGATTACCCGGGGATTGGTCCAGCCAATCTTCGGTCCGTAATTCAATGCCAGTAATATGCCCGATAGGGTCACAGTCAGTGCAATAATTCCCGGAACATCAATGGTGACCTTGCCTTCCCGTTTAACATTCGGCAGGTTCATGCCGATTAATCCAATACCAATGATCAGGGGAATTACCGGGAACATGATCGCTGCGTTCAAAAGTCCCATATCCGTCAAAATTCCGGCTATGATACTGCCTCCGAATCCACCGATGGCGATGGCACTGGATAACAGGCCCATTGCTTTGGGAACATCCTGTGGTTCGTTGATCTCACGGACCAGTATATAGGGCGCCGCAGTGAATGCTCCCTGGGCTGCTCCCAACAGAAGCCGGAGAACCATAAAGGGAATGATTGTCTGGGCAAGCCCAAGTCCGATCCCGCAAATAACACAGATTATTCCGGCGATGATAACGATGTTTCTTCGCCCGATCAAATCCCCCAGTTTACCGCCAATTGGAGTCATGATCGACAGACCTAAAGATGAAAAAATTGCTACCAGAGAGAAATAACTCATTGCGTTCATCCTGGTTAAAATTGGTGCCTGAAGGGTTGCCAGGGCGAGTCCAAACATGGCGATGGAAAGCATCAAACAGATGCAGCCAAGCTGCACCAGGTTTTTCTTGGTTTTTGATAATGGAATCCCTACATTGGATGGTGTATTTGTCATAATAAATCTCCCCCACTTTTTGTTATTGATGATTTTTAAGCCATTGAGTTGCTGCGTGTGCCATCCAGGATGCTCCTAATGGGAAAACATCCTCATTGAATTGTGCTTTTGGGTGGTGCGCTCCGAAATTTGCCCGCTCATCATGAAAGCCGGCGCCCAGGTACATAAATGCGCTGGGGACTTTTTCCGCAATCACAGCAAAGTCTTCAGAGGCACTGGCGGAGATTCCTGGTCTGGCAAACATATTCGGAATCTCCAATTCCTTCATATACCCAATAATTTCATCGGTGAACGCCGGGCTGCAGATTAACGGCGGAACCTCTGAAACCATTTCAACCTTGGCTGTACCGCCATACACCTCAGCCGTCCTTTCTGCCACTTCCTTCATGCGGCGCACCAGGAGCGCCCGGGCTTCCGGCTGATCCGTTCGGATCGTCCCTTCCAAAAGTGCGGTATCCGGGATAATATTGGCTGCCGAACCACTTTCAAAATGTCCGATGGTCAGGACACAGGAATGGGCCGGATTGCTTTCCCGGGCGATCAACGCCTGGAGCCCAAAATAAATATGGGCGGCAATATTGATCGGGTCGATGCCCATTTGCGGGTAAGCCCCATGGGCGCCTTTTCCGTGAACCGTGATTTTGAAGCCATCAACGGAGAACATCATAGTACCGGTATTGTTGTACATATACATTCCAATCGGGACTTTACCCGTGGAAACATGGTAGGCAAGGGCAACATCCACGGGGGGGTTCTCCAAAATTCCATTCTCGATCATGTTTTTACTGCCCTGGAACGTCTCTTCGGCCGGCTGGAACATGAATTTCACAGTCCCTTGCAGCTGGGCTTCATTCTCCTTGAGCATCTTAGCCGCCGTCAGCTGCATGGCGGTGTGCAAATCGTGGCCGCAGGTGTGCGCCTGCGCCCCGGACGATGCATACGGGAGACCGCTTTCTTCCCGCATGGGCAATCCATCCATATCCGCACGAAGCAAAAACACCTTGCCGCCCCCGCCAACCGTTGCCGTCACCCCATAACCGCAGTCCCTGGGATTTAGCCCATATTCCGTCAGCTTTTCCATGACGAAGGCTTTCGTCGTTGGCAAGTCCAATCCGGTCTCAGCATTCTGGTGAAGATATCGCCGATTGGCAATGATTTCTTCATTCAATTCCTTTGCTCTCTGGAAATAATTCATTTTCCCCTCCTGAAATTTTGATATTTTTGGTAAATTCAACATGTTGATTAATTTAGGCTATATTTTCAGCTGCTTAAAATATATTTAAAGAATAGTATTGGAATAGTGGAATTTAATTATGGTATACTATTGGTAGACTTAAGATTATTTATGGAACATTTATAGAATACTTTCAGTGGAATGAATATATCAGCATTCCCAGAGTTCGTCAATGGAATAGAATAATAATCGGTGGTATTTTTTCATGCATTTTTTTAAGGCATTTTTAACTGGTTTAAACCAGTAAATTCCACTACAACCGGTTTGGATCAGCCGGTCTTGATTTATGGAGATAAATTTTGAATAAGCGGATACTGTTAAATCGAATGATTGGGATTTTAAAGGGGAGTTTATGAAATATAAAATTGTTGTCATCACCAGCCACTTTCTGGCACATCCCACCCAGGAGGCCTTGGGGCGGATCAATCTGGACTGTGATTTCACTTTTACGACGTATGACAGCTTTAAGCACATACCCAAGGTATATGATCAATACGCTGAGTCGGCGGATGGTTATCTGGTCAGCGGCAGCATGGCGAAATCCGCCATCGAAGTTCTTGATCATAAAATCAAACGGCCGATCGTTCCGTTTCAAGTTGATTTGGCAGGATTGTACGAGACCATCCTGAAGATTCTGATAAAAAATCCAAAACAAAATGTCAGTCGGATCTTAATGGACTTTCTGGTTCCCCTGGGAGAAAATTATTCGGCAAAAGATTTTATTGATGATACCCACTTCAATCGGACATCGCCGAAAATCCAAAACTGGATCACTGCCACGGGGGCAAAAGAAATGGAGAAAATCGAGTCCCGGATGGCCGACAGCATATTGAAATTATACAAGGAAGGCAGGATTGACTTAGTGATATGCCAGTTCACCAATATCATTCCCTTCTTGGAGGCAAACGGCATACCCTATGAATATCCATTCCCGCCCGATTATCTTTTATCTGACCTGGTGCATAAGCTGATCACTAAAATCGAACTGGAGCAAATGCGGGCCAATATGATGACCATCATCAATGTGGCTCCCTGTAAATCTGAAATGATGACCCCTGACAACATTAAAAAAATCAAGGAACAAATCGCGGCCTTCCTAAAGGAAAATTTAATGGACTGCATGGTCCAGGAAGAATCGGAAAGCTGCAATGTTTTCACCACAGTTCAAATGATGCATTCTATCACCAATCATGGCAAAAGCTGTGAAATCAGTGCTTACCTGGCAGACTCCCTGCCCTTCCCCGTCGCTGTCGGCTACGGTGTGGGCAGCAGCCTGCAAAATGCCATGGCCAATGCCCAGTCAGCCAAACGGGAGGCGATTTTTTCAGGCCACAGCTATATTAAAAATGAAAACGGGGACCTGATTGGACCGCTGAATTCTGACAAGCGCATGGTTATTGAGAACTTTGCCATTCAAAACGTGGCCAAAATCGCAAAAAAGTGCAGCCTTTCCACCATAACCATTCAAAAGCTCATAACATATATGAAAATAACCGGTTCCAGTAAGGTAACCACTCAAGAGCTGTCCAGCCGATTCGGGGTGACCGTCCGAAATGCCAACCGCATTTTATTGAATCTGGAAAATGGAAATTGCGCAAGGATCGCCTACACCCAGACAACCAACTCAAAAGGCCGTCCGACAAAAGTCTATGAGCTGCAATTTAAGCTGTAAACGAAAGTTTTGACAGGATTTCAGGCATTAATGCACCAGGGTCTTTGCCTTTAAATCGGCAAAGACCCTGGTGCATTTCATTATCCCCGGTGCCAAAGGCCCACCGGAGTTGGCTGTCACAAGAATTGTTGGTGTTTGGGTGTCAAAAAAAGCAATGACATCGTGCGCTCCTCCGTCGCACAACAGCTATGAATCGAATTTGTTTATTGACCGCCGATCCCGAAAAAGCGGAGCGCTAACTAAGTGGCGTTAAAAAAAGTATCCAGAAAATTTTTCGCAAAAATCAGGGTTTGGTCGCCCCGGATTTTACCTGAAACAATCCGTCGAATTGATCCCGATCATGAGTAACCTTGGGGACCGAAATTTCAGCCACCTGACACTATGTTATTTCCAACATTCACGGAGAACTGCCTTGACGTCTATTGAAAGGGGTCTTTCCGGAGTTCAACCAATGAACAAACAACTGTCGCCAATCAGTGTTATAATTTGCTTGGATTTTCACCAAATCCTCTAATCGTTCCTTCCGCGAAAAAATAGGCTTAGAGAACGAAAATATCCTCTAAGCCTATTAAAGATCAAACGATGTGAATCACCTTTGGAAAATCATTGGCAATCAGTTTTATTTCGCCAGTTTGTAGGGCACTGCCGGTCCAAAATATGCATCACACACGATGCAATGCTTAATCCGCAATCCCTTGGCTTTGGCCGTCGCCGGCTTTATGATCTCCCATTCGAGTGTATGTCCGGTTACACTCAGGATTTCTGAATCAAGTTCAACCCCGCATACGGTACAATATTTGACTTGCAGCCCTTCCTCCGTGCATGGCGGCTCTGTAATCACCCATTCACCAATCGTATGCCCTGTAGCCGCGATGGATTGCGATTCTAGAATTTCTTCACATCTCTCGCAATATTTAACTTGTATTCCCACTTCGGTACAGGTTGGCAGCACGACTTTCTGCCATTCTCCAGGTAAGTGGCCTAACGGCTCCAGTGTATGTGCATTTAGTGTGGTCTCGCATCGGATGCAGCGTTGAACCTGTGTTCCCTCTTCGGTACAGGTTGGTGACACGGTTATCTCCCATTCCCCAGGCATATGACCCAAAGGTTCTAAGTATTCATCGATGGTATATAAATATTTGTCACACATCTCACAAGATACAATGGCAGTGCCCCACTCAGTGCAGGTTGCCAGAACAGCTGGTAATGGAGAACTTGGTATATGACCCAAAGGTGATACGAAGTGGTCGTCAGTTGCCAAGTATTCGCCGCACAGCGCGCAATGGAGTTCCCCTATTCCATATCCTTCACAAGTCGGAGGCTGGATTATCTGCCATTCTCCAGGTATATGGCCCACAGCGGATAGAGTTTGTGTATTTAATAATGTATCACATCGGACGCAGTGCTGGACCCTTGTTCCCTCTTCGGTACAGGTTGGTGACACGGTTATCTCCCATTCTCCAGGCCAATGACCCAAAGGATCCGAAAATTCATCGATCGTATATAAATATGTGCCACACATCTCACAAAATACATTGGCAGTGCCCCACTCGGTGCAGGTTGCCAGTGTATCTGATTCTGGAGAACCTGGTGTATGGGATAATCTTGGTAGGAAAGTGGGGTCAGTATCCAAAAGTTCATCACACACCATGCAATAGAGTTCTGCTATTCCAAACGATACACAAGTGGGGGATTTGCTCAGCCGCCACATTCCAGGCATATGTCCCAATGGATCCAGCGTTTTTACACTTACAACAGCATCGCATCTCTCGCATCGTTGGAGTTGGGTTCCCGGTTCAGTACAAGTTGCTGGCATGGCCGTCTCCCATCCTCCCGGCAAATGGCCCAAAGGAGCCAAGAAATCCTCGATGGTATATAAATATTCACCACATGTATTACAAAATACGTTGGCCGTACCCCCTTCAGTGCAGGTTGCCGGAATGCTTGGTATCGGAGAACCTGGACTATGGTCCAGAGGCGGTGAATAGTTGTAATCAGTGAATAAATATCCGCCGCACCTATCACAGTAATATTTTGCTGTTCCACCCTCCGTGCAGGTTTCCGGAATGTCCGGAACCGGAAGACCCGGAGTATGGCCTAGAGGGGGTGAGTAGGTGATCTCAGTATATAAATATACGTGACAGGAATCACAATAAAAAGTTGCTGTTCCCCACTCTGTGCAGGTTGCCGGAGCACCAGGAACCGGATCGCCTGGTCTATGTGGTATTGAATCGATAGCCGTATCCGCTAAGACCGCAAAGCAGTCAGCACAAATCAGCCTGTCGTAGCCTGGCTGTGTGCAGGTCGGTTCAAGGTACTCTGAATAGGTTGTTTCGTGAGTGCATTCTATCCCATATACTACACTTGGCATCAAGAAAGAAATGCTAAAAATGTAGAATATAGTCAACGATATCATTAATATGCGTTTCATTTTCTACACTTCCTCATAATTTTTAATTAGTCGTTATTATTTATCAATTTGCTGCCTGGATACTGAACCATCGCCATGGAATAGAGAATCATGGAACCAGGAGCTTTCTGGATCAGGGTTATTCTCACCTGCGCTCGGACTACCTTTGCCAGACTGCCTTTGTCAGACCGTCTTTCTGCCAGTCATTGCGCTGCAAACCCGCAAGCTTCCTTATTTTTGCCATCATCGTTTCACAATCGAGTGTTCTTATGGTTTATTAGATTATTTGAGTTTTGCCATTGTTGTCGACCTGGTCTATTTCGTTATATATCTCGGTTTTATTTGGTTGATCTATTCCGACATGTTCTCGTTTTTTGAATCGGTCTAATTAATCGGGTAATTGGTCTATTTTAAAGGGGGGTGATTTCGAATATTTTATGCATTTTCCCATGGGATATTGCCGCCCTTGACTACGGTTTTAATATCTGATTTTTGATCGTCAATTCCTTGACTATATTTTATAACTTTCAATGAATATTGACAATATGATAGCGATTATTTAGAATATTTAATATATCTTCAGAATAAACGCATTCCATCTATTTATTTGAGATATTCAAAGAAAGTATTGCACCATTTATTTCCATGGCTTGTTGCATTTATTTTCATTTCGGCACTAATAATAAACTCTGATATTATGCATTATTGCCTCGGAAACCGCATAATTTTTAGGCTCTCAGAGCAGCCAGCGATGAGAAGCTTCTTGAAAAAATGTATCGGTAAAAACAAACGTGCTATCCTTTAACGCAGAACTCCTGCCTGAATTTTAATATCTCCGCCAACTCGTCCCTGCTTTGCTTCAGCCGATATACCAGATTTTACCAAATGGAAGTTTCTCCGTGAATGACGCGACCTCCCAAACGGGGTTTCAAACCGGCTGATCGCCTTATTCTTCTGACGTGAACCTCTTTTGGGTTGAAGTACCTCCTGGCCCCATCCCATTGCCATTACTTTATTAATCCACATTTTTTATTTCATTCTCATCTTACGACAGGATCCTGGACTCCCGGCAGGAAGTGGTGACTTAAGGCTTGGCTTTCCGGGTGGGCTATTTAAGCCTTGCTGTTCAGCAACATCTCCTCTTTTGAGTTCAGGGATTTTTGTTTCCAGTGGAATCTTCACATTACTTTTCCAAGAGTTCCGGGATTTTTCGTCCTTTCCAATTGGTAGCCCTTCTATAAAAAAACACACCCTTCGTCCAAATTCAAAAGATTTTAGGACGAGGCGGTGTGCATTATTGCTGGGTATGTATCGGTACAGAGAACTCAGCTTAAAAACCTGGTTGCTTAAGAACCTGGTATTACCATAGATCAGCCTGTTTCCCTTGGAATTTGAACAATCGATCCGCATAGTTGTCAAATTTCCATGGGATTGAGATGGAAGGGCAGTGAGTTCGTTTATCTCCCCCCGCAGTCTGCCCCCGTCACTGAAATGGTAGGTTCACAGGGAGGATCGTCCATGTCCCCTCCTCCCTTGTTTGATGCCAGACCGGTGCACGCTGTGGTACCACAGCCCAATCAAGGGTTTTGCTGACGGCAATGGCTGCCTTATCCAAGGGTCAGTGCTCGGGGATTGCCGCAGTAAGCTGGGACAGCGCGAACAGAATTGTATTTAACGCTATCCGGGAACGAAAAGCAGTTCAGGTCTGCCTATTTTAACAGCTTACAAATCGTCAAATAGGTCATGTCGGGAACATTCTCAAAGGTATAGCGCATATCGACCCGTTCCGTAAATTTATGGCCATCCTTGCCAAAGCTGCCGATGTTCACCACCGGCACGTTGATGGATAAGACCTGTTCCACATCGTAGAAATATTTGGTCTTCCAGGCTGGCATGTTTGCACCCAGGGTCTCAATGGTTTTCACATCATCGCTCAATGCCATAAAGCTGGAATCGGAAATATAGGGGTAGAACATTCTGGTTTTAATGGGATTCTCACAGTGTTCCTGAACCGCCTGGATGGCTTGATCAACTGCCGATAACAGCCGTTTTTCGTTTTCGGTTTTTCCGGTCATCTCGATCCTGGCTGAGAAAATTGAGCCGAAAAACAGGATGATAGCCGGGGACTGATCCTCAGCCCATTTCCAGGCCTCCTCAATCACCCGGATGCTGAACAGCCTTAAGTCAAGGGTTGGCTCCGCCTCATTCAATCGCCTGGCAAAATCAAACAAATGGACGGTAAACCCTTCCCCGTGCCTGTCGGCCAATTCAGCGTAAAACTCTTCCCAGGTGTAGACCCTGGTTTGCCATGGCAATTTGGTATACTCCACATTGCTCAGGGCGCAATATTTCCGGTAGGATTCATTGGTATAATCCACCACTTGATCGAAGGCCTGGACGGCTTTCTCCCGGCAAAGACGGATCACATCAGCCGGCGACAGGCTGTGGGTAAAGAAATTATAGTAAGCATAGGCTGCGATGGCAGTTTGCACGGTGTAACCGTCTTTAAAATCCGACTGCTTCAATGAAATCGGCGGCACGGTAACCTCCCCCTGGGCTTCATCGCAAAGATCGGTATTGAGTTCGATCAGTCTGGTCAGCTCTGAAACGATTAAATTCGGATCCAGGCCTCCATAAGCTTGCCCAACATGGGTTTCCTTGCCCACCACATAGAACGACGGCAGCAGCTTGCCGATGGATCCAAAATAAACATAGCGGTTGATATCGGCCAGATGATACCCCGTGGAATAGTCGGCGTTGATGCAGGCAATGTATTCAAAGCCTTCGGTTGCCTTCAGCCGGTTGAATTCCTTTAATCCGGTCAATATGCCGTGGGAATTATCCTCTTCATCACACTCGGAATAAGCCAGGATGTTGCCAGCCAGCTCCTCGGGATGCTGGGAAAAATACTTGATCAAGTACATATGACCGGCCACACCGGACTTCATGTCCAAAGCCCCCCGGCCAAACATATACCGGCCCGACGCGATGTCCTCCCGGACCTCATCGCTGATGTTCAACTGCAGAAGCAGCTCCGGGAGCTTGTCCGGGTCAAAGGCGTAATCCCGCAGGGTCCCATAATCATCCACCCCCACTGTATCCAGGTGCCCAATGAGCAGGATGGTTTGATTGGAATTGCCTTTCGTCCCTTTGACATAAGCATAGGCACTGTGCCGGTGAACGAAATCATTTTCCGTCTGGAGGAGCTTCGCCCGGTCGGGATATTTCTGGAAGTATGCCAGGGACATGTAGTAATCATAGATCCTCCTGGCACAATTGGTTTCCCCGTCCCGTTCCCGGACAATACTGGGGATCGCTACCAAATCCCTGGTAATCTCTTTTACTTCGTCATAACAATTGATGTACATATTCTTTCCCTCTCACTGAATGATAATTTGCCAGCTGTTTATGGTCCCTATTCCCCGGACATTTAAGAAATTCCAAATAACAAGACTGACCTGATTTTCTATTAGTATCGGCTGGGTAACGATTGAGCATCCGCTGCTGTCAACTGACTGCCGGCTTCTGGACCGAAGTGTCATTACAACGCTCTGCCCGATTTATTGCCGGTTGCTGCTCTGCGCAAACCCCTTGAGCAAAATTGGCGGTTTTTTGCGGCAGGAGGTTCACTCCGCCTGATTCATTTAGCTAAAACGTTCCTGCCGCCCGCCCATCACTCCCCGCCGGGCATAAACGTTCCAATGAATACGGTCAGCTTGTATTCCCCGTCTTCCAGCAGATATTGATCATGGAGGTGATCCAGATTGATTTCACGGACCTGCAAATTGACCATTTTAAAAATATCCAGCCATTCTTCGTGGGAAAATAAGCCAAGGGTATAAACCTCATGGTGGATGCTCAGCTCACCTGATGTGCGGATGAGATGGATCATGACGGCTTCATAGGTGGTCGGAGAAACGATATGGTTGTTCTCCAGTACCGTCACATGGACATTTCCCTCTTCCCCGGTGTAAGCAAAATTGTTGTTTCTGAATTCTTCCCTGGTGTGAGCAAAGACCAAGAGAACCCCCCAGGGGTTCAAGTGGGCTGCTGCATTTTTAATGGCTGCGGTCAGGTCCTCCCGGGTGGTCATTTACATAATGGAGTCTGGTATGGCAAGCACATCAAAGTGCCGGTTTAAATTGATATCTCGTATATCACCCTTGAGATACTCGATCTCCGGATTGGTTTGTTTGGCGATGTCCAGTATCCCTTCGCTCAAATCCACACCTGTCACTAAAAAGTACCTTTTAAAATGAGCGTCACAGCTGCCTGCCCCGCAGCCCAAATGCAGCCTGGTGGAGGACTCCACTGACACATACTTTCAATCAGGTTGACATATTCCATGGCTTCCTGTCTGCTGGATTCCGGGCTGGCCAGGATGGTCTCCTTCCAGGTTAAATTCATCGTAGACTGTCCAACTCATTGATTTTAACTGCTTTCACCTATTCGAATATTTTACAGCAGGGCTGCTTCATGAAGACCTGAATCCGCTGCAATGGGATTTTATGGGTCATTGACGGGGCACGAACATTCTTTCAGATCAGATCAGGATCAGACCAGGGTTATGCCAAGCCAATGACTGAGCTGAACATTTAACGATTGGTCAGTCATAGTTTGGCCACCACTCTGCAGGGCGGACCGGTCATATCCGTAAAATTCATGGGAAAGGTGAGGGCAGTAAAGGTGTCCCGGACTGCCAGCACCCTGTTCAGGCTGCATAGATTTTCGATGATGAACACCCCCTGGTCGGCGCAATACTGGTCTTTGGGGGTGTGCTCCTTCCCCCGCCGGACACCGGCAAAATCGATGCCGATCATGGATACCTTTTTCTCCAATAACGCAGCGATCAATTCATGGGAAAGCTGCGGGTGATCCGTAAAATATTCCCGGCTGCCATAGCCGACTTGTTCGATAAACCCCGTATAAAAAGCCACAAACATATCCTGGCTCACCCGTTCCAAATCCACATCGGGAATATCAATATCC
>CAZOTM010000041.1:11132-12815 GCA_964582675.1 uncultured Clostridiaceae bacterium | reverse complement strand
AAGGCCCCCTGAATATCAATCTCTAATATAACATCATAACCCATTTCCAGCTTTTGTTCAACTATGGATCGGGGCGTCCCGTATAGGTTCCCATAGACCTCGGCATATTCAAGGAAATCATCCTCGGCGATCCGCTTTTCAAACGCTTCCCTGGTCAAAAAGTAATAGCTTTCCCCATCGATCTCCCCATCCCTGGGAGCCCTGGTAGTAGCGGATACCGACAGATAGGCGGCCTTTGCCTGTTCCATATAGGCCTTGCAGATGGTACCTTTTCCGGCTCCGGATGGCCCGGAAATAATAAACAGGATCCCTTTATTCAATTTCCGTCTCCTCCGGTTCGCTGCCCCTGGTGTCGACCCGATGGGCTACGGTTTCCGGCTGGACGGCTGATAAAATGACATGATCCGAATCCGTGATGATCACCGCTCTCGTCCGGCGGCCGTAAGTCGCATCAATCAGCATCCCCCGGTCCCTGGCCTCCTGGATGATCCGCTTGATCGGGGCTGATTCGGGACTGACGATGGCCACTACCCGGTTTGCCGACACAATATTGCCGAAACCTATATTTATCAGTTTTATACTCATTGCTTTTTGAAGTGCCTCCATTCTAGTCTATTCAAGGTTCTGAATCTGCTCTCTGATCTTCTCCATATCGTTTTTAATGTCCAGGACCCGCTTGGTCACTTGCAGGTCGACGGCCTTGCTGCCTATGGTATTGGCCTCCCGGTTGATCTCCTGGATCAGAAAATCCAGCTTTCGGCCGATGGGCTCAGACGACCCTAAAATCTCTGCCAGCTGATCCAGGTGGGAGTGGAGTCTGGTGATCTCTTCATCGATGGACGACCTATCAGCAAAGATGGCCACCTCCATGGCGATCCGGTCATCCCCGGCCAGGGCGGCATTGAGTTCCTTGAGCCGTTCCCCCAGTTTTTCCCGATATCTGGGAACCAAATCAGGGACCGCAGTTTCGATCTCTCTCAGATTGTCCAGGACACATTGCCTTTTTGCCAGGATATCGGTTTTCAAAGCCTCCCCCTCATTGCTCCTCATCACGTCATGCATCCCCATGGCTTCTGCCAGGACACGGGACATGAGGGACCAGACTTTTTCCGGATCTTCCCTGGTCTCACTCAATTCTACCACATCATCCAGCCCGGCGATCAATGAAATGGACAGGTCATCGATCAAGTCCAGGTCTCTCCCCAGCCCTTTGAGATTGGCCGCATATTTTTCGGCCAGGGACTGATTGATGGAGATTTCCACATCACTCTTGGTTTTGTTTTTATACAGGATGAACACATCCAGTTTTCCCCTGGAAATTTGTTCCGTCAGCTGTTTTCTGATCCTGTCCTCCAGGACGATCAGGGACTTGGGCATCCGAATGTTGCAGTCAAAATACCTGGAATTGACCGATTTAAATTCTATGTCGATGGATCGTTCCTCATCTTCGGCAAATCCCCGTCCGAAACCGGTCATGCTTTTTGGCATCGCTTGTCTCCTGTTTATCCTAATATTTTACCATGGTAAATAGTTTTCCCTGGCGAATAGTTCCCTGAGCATTTTTTTACAATTGTCCTTAAAGAGCCGCTGCCCATCGCCTTTAGCGCCGAGGCTGGGGATGCCCCTGGAGTCCCCTCACCGTCAGGCGCCTGCTCTTTATTGACTGTCAGGCTGCACTGCGTC
>CAZOTM010000041.1:0-11032 GCA_964582675.1 uncultured Clostridiaceae bacterium | reverse complement strand
TCAATATCTATGGTCAGGGGTTGCCGATGGTGGAATACAGATCCTTTTCAAACCAGTCCTTGACGATGGTCAGGTTCGGGGCAGCCGACAGGGCGACCATCAGCTTGATTCTGGCTTTCTGACCGTTCAAATTATCCCCCAATATGACGCCGATATTCCGCAAATGCTTGCCCCCGCCCGGGTATCCGTAGGTATCATAGACTCTGCCCTCGTAGCACCGGGAAACGATCACCACCGGGATCCCGGCTTTGATGGCATTTTGCACCCCAGGCACCATCTCGGGAGGGATATTGCCCCGGCCCATGGCTTCAATGACGATCCCCTTATCCCCCCGTCCGATGGCAAAGTTGATGAAAGAGGAATCCATTCCGGAGCAGGACTTGATTAGTGCCACCTCTGAAACCAGTTCATCGATCTCATGGCATTCATGGCGCACCGAGGAACGGTAAAAAATGACCATATTGTTGTCCACAATGCCCACCGGGCCAAAGGTAGGGGTCCGGAAGGCATTTAAGGCCATTGAATTGGCTTTGGTAGCCTCGGAGGCCGTGTTGAGCTCTCCATTCAGGCAGATCAGGACGCCCCTGCCCCGGGAGGTGGGAGAAGCGGCGGTACAGATCGCAGCGGCCAGATTGCTGGGTCCGTCATAACCCAGCTCCGAGCCCGACCGCATGGACCCGGTAAAGACGACGGGTTTATCCGTTTTGACCGTCAGATCCACCAGGTAAGCCGTTTCCTCCAGGGTATCCGTCCCGTGGGTCACCACGACGCCGTCAAAATCCCGGGCGGTCAATTCCCGGATCAGATGGGCCAGATCCATCATGATTTGCGGGGTCATATGGGGACTGGGAAAGCTGGAAAAGTAAAAGGATTCCACCTTGGCATAATCCTCGATCCCGGTCACCAGGCTCATGATTTCTTCACCCGTCAGGGACGGGACTGCCGCCTTCAATTTGGGATCGACCTTCATGGAAATGGTCCCGCCGTTAAATACCACCGCTACTTTTTTCAAAATTTCCCCTTCCCCTCGATCTGCCCTTTGAACCCCATGAATCAACCTCACGGGATACTGCTTAAGCGAGCTTGCCTGATGGCTGATTGCTTTCCCCGGAGAGCGTCTCCGGTTGACCGCGCTATCCCTGCCTCGTACCGTCAGAGATAGCCGGCTTCTTGTCATACTGGTAGAGGTAACAGAGCAGCCGGCCGTTATAAAGCTTACGATTCTTAAACGCCGGTTCGCCAAAATATTTCTCAAAATCCTTGAAGGCCGTAAATACACTCATCTCAAATCCCGGGTGCTCCCGGCGGATGGAACCCAGCACCTTCATCAGCCGCTTGATTTCGTCCAGTTCCTCCAGCCGCTCCCCATAGGGCGGATTGGTAATAATCATCGCCTGGGTGAATTCCGTGGAAAAATCATTGATATCCCGGACTTTAAATTCGATCTGGTCGAACACCCGGGCCTTCTTGGCGTTGGCCTTGGCGGTATTGATCACCCATGAATCCTTGTCATAGCCATACATGATCGTTTGGTTGCCGGGCTTGATGCTCATCCTGGCTCCGTCCTTGACCGTCTGGTAAGTGCCGTCACTGAACTGGGGCCAGGCTTCGGAGGAGAAGGACCGGTCCATGCCGGGGGCGACGCCTTTGGCGATCATCGCCGCTTCAATGAGGATCGTGCCCGACCCGCAGAACACATCCATCAGGGGTGTGCCGCTCTGCCAGCCGGATAAGAGTACCAAAGCCGCTGCCAGGGTCTCCTTTAAGGGAGCGGCCCCGGAGTCTTTCCGATAGCCCCGTTTATGGAGTCCGGGCCCGGTGGTGTCAACCGTCATGGTCACCTGATCCTTCAACAATGCGGTCTCGATCTTATAGACCGGGCCGTCTTCGGGAAACTTGATATCGCCGTAATGACGTTTCATCGCCTCGATGACGGCTTTCTTTGTCACGGACTGGACATCGGGCACGGAATGGAGGAGGCTTTTGACGGACTTGCCATTGACATGCATAAACGCATTGGCAGGCATCAATTCCCCCCATTCGATCCCTTTAACCCCTTGAAACAGGTCTTCAAAGGATTCGGCTTTGAATTCCCCCATATTGATCAAGACCCGGTCGGCGCATCGTAAATGGACATTGGCGATGGCGATGTCCATTTCATCACCGGCGAATTTTACCCGGGAGTTTTCAATCGTTAATTCATCATAGCCCAGGGCTTTTAATTCTTTTCCGACAACTTTTTCCAGCCCAAAGGTCGCAGTGGCGATCAGATTATAATCCATCAGACAATTCCTTCCAGTGTTAAAACGATGGGGCAATGGTCCGACCCATAGAAATCATTGAGTATTTCCGTATCCTTAACGAACCCTGCCGTTTTTTCATCCAGGACAAAATAATCGATCCGCCAGCCGATGTTCCGGTCACGGGCTTTAAACCGCTGATCCCACCAGGTATAAAGGACCTTATCCGGATAGCGGTTTCGGAAAATGTCCACAAAGCCGGATTGGAGGAGTTTGGTGAACCATTCCCGCTCTATGGGCAAAAATCCCGATTTTTTCATGTTGGTTTGCGGGTTGGCCAAGTCGATCTCCTCATGGGCCACATTGAAATCGCCGCAGACCACCACATTTCTGCCAGCCCTTGCCAGGCCTTTGAATTCTTCCAGGTAGTGGTCATAGAATTTCATTTTATAGGCCAGCCGCCCTTCCCCCTGGCCGCCGTTGGGAAAATAAATGCCGTAAACCGAAAGATTTTTAAAGTCCAGGCGGATGACCCGCCCTTCCGAATCAAACTCTGACCCGGTCCCAAGATACACCTTGTCAGGTTCGATCCTGGAGTAAACCGCTACACCGGAATAGCCTTTGCGCTCGCCGGAGAAAATCTCCAGTTTGTAGCCGGCCTCCCTCAGTTCCATTTCTTCTGTGACCTGCTCCTTCTGCATCTTGATTTCCTGCAGGAACAGCACATCCGGATCCATTTTTTTGACGTTTTCGGCAAAGTCTTTTTTCATGATGGCCCTTAGGCCGTTCACATTCCAGGATATGATCTTCATTTATGCGCTTTGACCTCCGTCAGCTTGTATACTTTCACTTCGTCCCGGCCGTCGATTTCCATTACCTCCACTGCGATCATTTCATCGCTGGAGGTGGGGACGTTTTTCCCTACATAATCGGCCCGGATCGGCAATTCCCGGTGTCCCCGGTCGATGAGCACTGCCAATTGGATGGATTTGGGCCGACCGTTTTTGATGATGGCTTCCATGGCTGCCCGGGCTGTCCGGCCGGTAAACAGCACATCATCCACAATGATGACCCGTTTTCCCTCAATGGCCATTTTAGCGGTGGGGGGTTCTACCACCGGAAAATCACCCTTGGCGGTCAAATCATCCCGATACAGGGAAATATCAACTTTTTCCACGGGGACATAGTTGCCTTCAATGGTTTCTATATTTCGGGAGATCCGTTGGGCAAGGGGGATACCCCGCCGCTTTACGCCCACCAGAACAAGCGCCTCGGTGCCCTTGTTCTTTTCGGTGATTTCGTGGGCGATCCGTTTCAAAGCCCGGGAAATCGCGATTTGATCCATGATCGATGCTTTAAACTCCAAGGGAATACCTCCTAGGTTTCTTTGTATTGTTTCATCAGGACATAGCGGAATTCTTCATGGACCGGCCGCCTAAATTCCATATAGCCCCCCGTCCCGGGATGGATAAAGCCCAGTTTGCCGGCATGGAGCAGCTGGCCGTTGAGTTTGATCCGCTGCTTTTTCCAGCCATAGACTGGATCGCCGCAAACGGGATGGTTGATATGGGCCAGATGGACTCTGATCTGATGGGTCCGCCCGGTTTCAAGGGAAAGCTTTAACAGCGTGGTCTGTTTATACCTGGCCAGGACCTTATAATGGGTCACGGCTCGCCTGCCGTCCCTGGTCACCGCCATTTTCAGCCGGTTTTTCGGATCCCGCCCGATCTTCGTCTCAATGGTGCCTGTATCATTCTTTACGATCCCTTCGCACAGGGCAAAGTACTCCCGCACCATGGAATGGTCCGCCAGCTGAGCTGACAAGCCCCGGTGGGCCGGATCGTTTTTTGCCACGACCAGGATGCCGGAGGTGTCTTTGTCGATGCGATGGACGATCCCCGGCCGGATCATGCCGTTAATCCCGGACAGGTCCTTCACATGGTAGAGCAGCGCATTGACCAGGGTTCCCTTTAGGCTCCCCGCCGCCGGATGCACCACCATACCCGGCGGTTTATCCAGGACCGCAACCCACTGATCCTGATAAATGATATCAAGGGGGATATTCTCCGGACTGGCACTGATGGTTTCCTCAGGTTTCAGGGTAAATACCACCCGGTCACCGGTCTTCAGCTTCAGGGCTGCCTTGGCCCGTTTTCCGTTCACCGTCAAAAAATCTCCCTCGATGAGTTTTTTGATATAGCTCCGGGAAATATCCGGGATCTCACGGGTCAGGAACACATCCGTCCGCAGCCCCGCCTCCTCCCCGGTTATCGTAAAGGTATAGACCTCCAAAGATCGGAGATCCGCCCCGGAAGATTCTTCAGCCTCCGGCTCTGAGTCTGATCCGGCGGTATTGTCTATGACATATTTGGTTTCATTGTCCTGTTTTGATACATTGGTTTCTTTGGTTTCTATGGTTTTGGTTCCTTTGTCTTTCATTTCGGCAACGGTCTCGGTTGATTGATCAGGGGCTGGCCCGCCTGGTGCAATACTCAGTTTCCCCCGATTCATTGTTTGCCCGCTTCGGCTTTGCCGCCGGCCTCCGCTTCGACCTGGGTATCCGCCTTCATATTCCCCTCCGTAACAGCCTTCGTATCCACTGGTTTATCCGCCTCTTCAAACCAGACGATGTAGATCAGCATCAGGGCTGTACCGATGGTAACGCACATATCGGCCACATTGAAGGTCGGAAAGTGATAGACATTCTGCCAGTGGGCATGGATGAAATCAACCACGAAGCCATAGACCAGACGGTCGTATATATTACCCAGGGCCCCGCAGATGATCAGACTCACGGCCAGGAGGAAAAGCCTCCCTTTGATTTTGGACCTGATCGCAAAGGTCAAGAGGGCTGCCACGATCAGGAGGGAGATCACGGACAAGATCTGGACATTCCCCTGGAAGATCCCAAAGGCTGCCCCCCGGTTCTCCACATACTGGAAATCCAGATAACCCTCGATGAGATGAATGGTCTCCCCGTTGACCAGATTGCCGAGGGCCCATTGTTTGCTGACGTAATCGGCGGCCAGGCCGATCAAGATTATGATCAAAGACATCATTGTCCTCCTAATTATTCACTTTGCCGGAAAAGCCATATGATTAATGTACCATATGGCTTATGATTTTCCAAATGTCATACGAACAAAAGCCGGACAATGCCGGCTTTGGGATGAATGATTAATGATTGCGCTCCGTCCCGATTGATGGACACGGATGATTGGCTGTTCCGGCAACGCTGCCCTTGGGCCTGGATCAATGCCTGGATCAATGCCTGGACGAGTCATTGGCCCGCCGGAGAATTTAGCCGGTCGATCCTTATCGGAAACCGAACAGACTCTTCAGAGCTGAATCCGCTTTGTTGGAGTTCTTCATGGAGATTCCCTTGGGAGATACCACATAGATCCCTTCAATGACTTCCTGGATATCACCCGACAGGGCATAGGAGGCGCCGGATATGAAATCGATGAGCCGCTGGGCATTCTTGATATCCAGGGAACCGGTGTTCAATACCAGCATCCGGCCGGCTTTCAGTTCATCCACCATTGCCATGGCTTCGTCAAATCCCTTGGGTTTGATGATATTGACGGTGAAGCCGTCATCCCGGCTGTCAAGGGCCGTGCTTTCTTCCAAAGCCAGCTCCCGTTTTCTGATTTTAAATTTTCTGGGCATTATTACATTTTCAGAAACTTCATCCTCGAAGGTTTCCTGATCGTCCACTGAATAATCCTCATCATCATAGTCAAGGGCGTCATCAAAGCCCAGAGCTTTCTTTAAACTCGTTACGATACTCATTGCCATCCTCCTGATTTCATTCCCAAAAGTTATTTTTTTGCGGTGTAGTCTCTTTCTCCGAAAATTGCGGTACCGATCCTTACCATGGTGGATCCGCACTCCATTGCCATCTTGAAATCCCCGGACATTCCCATGGAGAGGATCTCCATTTTAAAATGATCGGTTTCGTGATTTTTCAAATCCTCGAATATCAACTTCATTCTGGTAAAATATTGTCTTTGCTCTTCTTCCCCGCAGATGGGTATGACTGCCATCAATCCCATAACATTCAGGTTATCCATACCTTTAATGGCTTGGACCAATTCAGCCAAATCCTCCGGCATAACGCCGGCTTTATTCACTTCCCGGCCGATGTTGATCTCGATCAGGCAGTTTTGGCTGTAGTTTTTGCGTTGCGCATTTTTATCCAGCTCTTCCGCCAGTTTGACCCGGTCCACGGAATGGACCAGTTTGACCCGCTTATCCAGGTATTTAACCTTATTGGTCTGCAGCCCGCCGATAAAGTGCCAGTTGATCTCTTCGGGCAGGGCATCCATTTTACGGACCAACTCCTGGATCTTGTTTTCCCCGAAATCTCTTTGGCCTGCCAAAAAGGCTTTCAGAATCTCTTCCTCCGGTCTGGTTTTGGAAACTGCAACCAGCACCACCCCAGCTTTTAGCTGTACTTTTACATCATTCAGATTTTCTTTGATACTCATGCTACACCTGTTTTTTTCGGATCACCGGCGCTGTATCGAATTTCAAATCGATCACTCCGGTATCATCCGCCTTTAATTCCTTAAGGATATTGATTGCCTGGTTCATTTTTGTTTGCAGCTGATCCCTCGTGCCGATTTCAACCGTCCATCCCCCATATTTCAGCTGGATGTCTTCCAAATTGGTGATATCGATCCCGTCAAAGCGGATGGTGGACAGATTCAGATCCATTAACCGCCTGAATTCAAGGAGCAGTGTTTCTTTTGCGGTGCCCTTATATAGTTTCTGTCCGGGCTGGATCCGGCCGGCAGTATCCGTCACGATGACCACATCATCGGGCACTTCCAAGGACTCCTCCAGGACAAAGCCGGATCGATCCATGATGAGAAAGACATCATTGGTCTCCAGGGTATATTCCCGTTTTTTCTCGGTGACCTGGATTATGGCGGCACCGGTAATTGAAGTGGAGATGTTCAATTTTTCGATATAGGGATCCTGGGCTGCTTCCCCCAGCAGATCCTCCGCAGAATAAAAGAACAGATTCTGTCCTTTCAGGCTTGTGGCAGCCTCCGACAATCTCCCTAAATCGGAATACATGGTGCCTTTGATCTCATAGCTTTGGATTTTAAAGAGCGGCAGGGTGAAAAATAACCCAGTCAGCAGGATCACCGAAACTGCCGAGTAGACCAATCGTCTGCGGAGCGTCTGCTTCTGTCGGTTTTTTTTCGCCGGGACGCTTGGCCGGGTTTGACGGCTGTTCCGTGAAATAGGGCTGGTCATTATGGTTCACTCCTATTGGATCCGGACTGTTTGGAGATATTGATCAAAATCCCCATGGCCGCCAGGTTGACCGTAAGGGAGGTACCGCCCGCCGAAATAAATGGCAGGGGCACTCCCGTAACAGGAAAGGCGCCCATGACCACTGCCATGTTGATCAGTGACTGGAGGGCGATGACGGATATGATTCCCGTCGCCAGGAGACTGCCATATTTATCCGGCGCCTCCCGGGCAATCTTAAGTCCCCGGATCACTAAAAAGGCCAGTCCGCCCATAACTGCCAAAGCCCCGATCAACCCCAGCTCCTCGCAAATGATGGCAAAGATAAAGTCATTTTCAGCATAGGGCAGCCAATAAGCTTTCAGCCGGGAGTTGCCCAGGCCTCTGCCAAAGAGGCCGCCGGTGGACAGGGCATACAATGACTGCACCAGCTGCATGGTATCACCGGAGGGGTCCCGGAAGGGATTCAGGAATCCCAGGACCCGGGCTCTTCGGTAATCCACGCCAAAGATCGCCGCGCCGCCGACGATCAAGCCGGTTACAAAAGGAAACAGCCAGGCGGCCAGTTTTAGTCCCGATACCGCAATTAAGATGATGGTAATAAAAAAGATGATGGCCGCCGTAGAAAGGTTGCTCTGTAAAAGGAGGACAGTTCCTGTAAAGGCCGCCCCCACAAAGAGGACCAGACAATACCGTTTAAAATCCTCATTCGAATTTTTATTTGGCAGTGCCAGCAAGCAGGCTGCAAAGGCCACCACAAAATATTTGGCCAGCTCGGAGGGCTGAATCGACATGGGTCCAAATTGCAGCCACCGGGAAGCCCCGTTGGTAATAACGCCCATGAACTTAGGCAGGATATTTAAGACCAAAACCACCGGCAGGGCATATGTCAGTAACCCAAGGCTGAGCCGGTGGTAGTCAATGGCTGAAACCAGGGCCATGGCGCCCAACCCCAGGGCTACGAACAGGATCTGCCGCAGCATGAATCCGGTGATGGCTAGCCCGTTGTTGATTACCGTGTAGGAGGCGGTGGAGATTCCCATGACCAGTCCGAAAGACACCAGGATCACCAGGGTGATGATCAGTTTTTTGTCGGCGTTTGCCAACGACATATCAAACAGCCTGGGTAGGTTTTTGATTTTGGTTTCCAGGGTAATTTCTGATGGGTGGGCTTTTCTTAACAGTTTTTCCAGTTTTTCATGTTCCATCCAACTCATCCTCCCCGGTTTTTTTGGTATATGGCATGATTTACTTCATTCTAGACTGCGGATATGAAGTAGGCAGCAGCAGCTGTGATCACCGTAAACAAGGTAAACACAGTGACGATCTTGGTTTCATTCCATCCGCTCTTTTCATAATGATGGTGGATGGGAGCCATTTTAAACGGCTTTTTGCCGGTCTTTTTATACACCGTCAGTTGGATGATTACGGAAAGGGCCTCCAGTACATAAATCAATCCGATGAGAATGAACAGGATCTCCGTGCCGGTGACGATGGCCATCGCCCCCAGCGCCCCGCCCAAAGCGAAGGACCCCGTATCCCCCATGAATACCCTTGCCGGGTACCAGTTGAAAAACAGGTAGGCCAGCAGGCCGCCGCACATGGCGGCCGCAAAGATGGCAACAGTGGTGTAGCCGCCGCGGATTCCGTAAAACACATAAAAGGCCGCTACCACCAGGGTAATGGACCCGCACAGCCCGTCGATCCCATCCGAGAGATTCACCGAGTTTGTCACAGCTGTGAAAAATACAATGACAAAGAGGGCTGTCAGGAGGAGATTCAAGTTCAATCCGGAATTCAGGAAAGGAATGTTCAGGGTATAGGCATTTCCCCGGGCTGTCCAGATGGCGTAGGCCACCCCCATGGAAAAGATCAGGTTCATGAAAAGCTTTTGCTTGACAGTGAGTCCCTCATTGTCCTTTTTCTTGATTTTCAGCCCGTCATCCAACAGTCCGATCATTCCAAACAGCAGCAGTCCGCCGATGAGGATCAGATTGGTAAGGTCAAACCCGCCGAACAGCAGTGCTGCCACGGTAATGGCGACCATAAAAATCAACCCGCCCATGGTGGGTGTGCCCTGTTTCTTCAGATGTTCCTGGGGCCCGTCGGTCCGAATGATCTGCCCTAATTTAAACTCCTTAAGCTTCTTAATGATGTATCGACCTGACACCAGACCAATGATCAGTGCCGCCAGGAAGGAAAATAATATCCTCATCGTCTAAATCCTCTCCAATATATCCATGAATCTCTCAAATCCCATCGAGCGTGAAGCTTTCACGTAAACCAGATCCCCCTTCTGGAGAATATTGGGCAGTGCCTTGGCGGCTTCTTCAAATGTCGGGAAACCATAAAAGTCTGCCTCCCCAAAGCCTATCCGATAGCTCTGCGCTTCCCCTCCGACAGCGATCATCACATCTACTCTATCCCTGGCATAGCGGCCGCATTCCTTATGGGACTCAAAACTCAGCTCTCCCAATTCTTTCATATCACCCACCAGGGCGACCTTCCTGCCCGGAATAACCTTTAAGGTATCCAGCCCAGCTTTCATGGAATCGGGGCTGGCATTGTAGGCATCGTTGATCACGGTAATATTGTCGAATTTATATTCCTCCAGCCTCATGGCCGTTCTTTCAAACCTGAGATCCTTCAGGGCATCGATTGCCACCCCATATTCATTGGCACAGGCAAACGCCAGGATCGCATTCCTGACATTGTGGATCCCGGGCGCATTCAGCTTGATCCGCCCCATTGCTTCTCCCAATCGGAGCACATCAAACTCGATGCCGTTTCTGTCCAATCTGATGTTGACCGCCTGGTATTCGCCGCTGTCGATGCCGGCCCGGATGATCCGATAGTCCTTGACCCCGACGGTTTTCAAATAGCCGTCATCCCCATTGAGGAAAAGCGTATTGCCCTCATTGAAGAAATCAGCCACTTCCATTTTGGCTTTCAGAATATTTTCCCGGGTCTTTAAAAGCTCGATGTGGGAAACCCCGATGTTGGTAATCAAGGCAGCATCCTGTCGGACGATTTCTGACAGAAAATGGATCTCCCCGATGGAGCTCATGCCCATTTCCAAAACCGCCATATCAAAGCTGGAATCCATGGATAGCAGCATCAGCGGCAGACCAAGTTCATTGTTGTAGTTGCCCCGGGTTTTAAACACCTTGTATTTTGTGGACAGCATCCCGTGGAGCATGTCCTTCACGGTAGTTTTTCCGGTGGAGCCGGTTACGACGATGCATTTTGCCCGCAGCCGCTGTTTATAGTATTTCGCCAGGTCCACCAGGGCATCCTTGGTGGATTCCACCCGGATCAGCCCCTTGCTGCCGGTGGCGATAATATCCTCATCCTTCTCCACCAGGGCAATGGATGCGCCCCGCTCGAAGGCATTGAGCATATAGTCATTACCATCCACATTTTCACCGGCGATCCCGATGAACAATGAATTGGGCGTGACCTTCCTGGAATCTATAACTACTGAATCGGAATAAACTTCCCCGTTTCCGAAGATGATCTTCCCATTC
>CAZOTM010000040.1:0-12853 GCA_964582675.1 uncultured Clostridiaceae bacterium | reverse complement strand
AGATCATGTTTTGAACGTTTAAAGGAGGCTTGGTCATCGATTGGACAGTCAATTAAAAAAACTCATGCAGGCGGTGGTGAAGAACACGTTGTTGATCGCCATACCCATAGCCCTGGGAGTGGTCTTCCTCAGGGACTATATGTCGGCTTTGGCTCTGTTTACGGGCAGCGCCGTGGCATGCCTGGGCTTTGCGCTGAGCATGTACGTTACGACCATCTCACTGACCGGGAAAGGCAACGCTTTTTTCCCCATCATCACCAATGTGGTCAAAGCTGGTGTTACAGCGGGGATCGGAGCATTCTTTTTCTTTATCAAACAGGAATATGTATTTTTTTATATCGGCGGATTCGTGATCCTGTTCGTCGGGATCTACCGATCAGCCATAGGTTCTGCAAAGGAGATGAAATAATTGGTTGAATTCATAACCCAGGGACCCCTGAAAGTCTTCTGGATCGGCGGACTAAAAATCGCCATCACGAAACCCATGCTGGTGTGCACCGGAGCGATGATCGTTTTATCCCTGCTCATGATTTATCTGGCCTCAGGGCTCAAGGTCATACCGGAGTCGAAAAAACAAGTCGCCGCTGAGACGATCTATCTGTTCGTTCATGGGATCGTCAAAGACAATATGGGAGAAAAACTGATCCATTTTGTGCCCTTTATCGGCAGTCTGATCATCTACATCATGGGGCAGAATATGACCGGCCTGTTCGGCTTCAAACCAGCCACCTCAAGCTTTTCCACCGCATTGGGCTTAGGCTTGTCGGCGGTTGCCATGATGCACTACAATGCCATCAAAACCGGTGGAGTAGGGGGATACCTGAAGTCATACGTTAAACCCATGCCGTTTTTGCTGCCCATCACTTTGATGGAAAGGATCATCCTGCCCATCAGTTTATCCCTGAGGCTGTTCGGCAATATTTTGGCAGCGGCGGTAATTATGACCTTGGTCTATTCGACCCTGATCCATATCAATGCTTTTGCAGCCCTGGTCATCCCCATCCCTTTCCATGCCTATTTCGATATATTTGACGGCGGGCTTCAGGCGGTGATTTTTACATTTTTGACCATGATCCAGATGAAGCTGCTGGCCGAAGAATCAACGGAAGCCCATGGTGTGTGATCCGGGATTAAACGGGGATCAGAGCCAACCTGTACAGGGTAATGCAAAAAAAGCCGATTAGCCCAGATTAGCTCAGATTAGCGCAGATTAGAGCAGATACGAAAAATGAAAATAATCCTCATGATAGAAACCAGGAGGATTGTCAAAACAACAGGATAGAAAAACTAAAAAACCATTGGGAAATACAAAGGAGTAATTATGGAATTAGGATTAAGAGCATTGGCAGCAGCAATCGCAGTATTTACCGGCGTAGGGGCGGGGATCTCCACCGGATTGGCAACGGGCAAGGCAGTTGAAGCAGTGTCCAGGCAGCCGGAAGCATCATCCAATATTATTACCGTTCTGGTAATCGGATCGGCATTTGCTGAAGCCACTGCTATATATGGGCTGCTGGTCGCCATACTTCTGATATTTGTAGGGTTGGGTTAAATCAACCACCAGACTTAATGAAAAGGGGGACAGGTAAATGAGTATAGAGTTAACCGAAATAGTAGTCAGTATTGTCAATTTTATTATTTTCTACTTCATCCTGCGGATTTTCTTCTTCAAAAAAATTCAGGGAATAATTTCCGAACGGAATAAAATCATCCGGGACAACATCGATAAAGCCATTTTAGACCGGGAAGAGTCTGAAAAGCTCCTGAAAGACGCCAAGGAAACTGCGCGAGCCTCCAAGGCGGAAGGCATCGGTATCATCAACCGGCATAAGCGAAAAGCCGAGACCCTCTATGAAGATATTATCAGCGACGCCCGGGAAGAAGCCAAGCTTATTGTTATGAGAGGCGTAACCGATGCCGACCGTGAGAAAGAGCAGGCGGAAAAGGAAATCAGAAAGAATGTCGTTGAACTGGCGACCCTCCTGGCGAAAAAGGTGGTCCGTCAGGACTTGACGGAAAAAGATCATGACCGTCTCATTGACGAGGTATTATCCAAGGCAGGCGAATACTGATGTATGAATTCCTCGATAAAAGGTATGCCCAGGCGCTTTATGATGTCGCTAAATCAAAGGGCCGTGTCGATAAATATATAGCAGACCTGGAAGATATTGTGAAAACCATCGAAACCAATCCGGAATTTAAGGACTTAATAAAACATCCGGAAATCTCCACTCAGGAAAAGAAAAAGACGTTTATTAACATCTTCAAAGGTAAAATCGATGAAGACCTTTTGACGTTTATGTTGATCCTGGTCGAAAAGGATCGGATCCTATTTATCCGCGAAAAGCTGGAAGAGCTTAAAAAGATTGACCTGGAAAACCGGGAGACGATCATTGCCAAAGTAACTACGGTTCAGCCTTTAAAGGAACACCAAAGAGCTTCCCTGAAAGAAACCCTGAGCCGGAAGCATCATAAAAACGTCATTCTCAATGAGGTAGTGGATCCGGAGATACTCGGCGGCGTGATCATAAGGGTCGGCGATGCCCTGATCGATGCCAGTGTCCGCAACACTCTGGATGAGATGAAGAATCAGATGGCCACCTCCACCGAAAGGATACTGTAATGAAAATCAAACCGGAAGAAATAACCTCGGTCATCCGTCAGGAAATCGAACGTTTTGACAAGAAGGTCGAAACTGTGGATTCTGGGACGATCGTTCAAATCGGTGATGGCATTGCACGGATTTACGGGCTTGACGACTGCATGCAGGGCGAGCTCCTGGAAATGCCGGGCGGGATAAGGGCCATGGCGTTAAACCTGGAGTACGATAATGTTGGCTGTGTGGTATTGGGGAGCAGCCGGGGGGTCAAAGAAGGCGATTTCGTCAAAAAGACCGGCAGAATCGTCGAGGTGCCCGTTGGCGAAAGCATGATCGGCCGGGTCATCGATGCCCTTGGCATGCCCATTGACGGCAAAGGTCCAATTGAGACCGCCGCCCATCGTCCCATCGAAGTTCATGCCCCGGGTGTCATCGACCGCAAGTCGGTTTCGGTTCCCCTGGAAACAGGCATAAAAGCCATTGATTCCATGGTGCCCATCGGCCGCGGCCAAAGAGAACTGATCATTGGTGACCGGCAGACCGGGAAGACCCAAATCGCCCTGGACACCATTTTAAACCAGAAAAGCAAAGGGGTCATCTGTATCTATGTGGCCATCGGTCAAAAACAGAGCAGTGTGGCCAATATCCATAACGTTCTTACCAAAGCCGGAGCAATGGACTATACCATCATCGTTGCCTCCTCGGCAGCGGAAGCTGCTCCCCTGCAGTATATAGCTCCCTATACCGGCTGTACCATTGGGGAGTACTTCATGAACAAGGGCAGGGATGTCCTGATCGTTTACGATGATCTAAGCAAGCATGCCGTTGCCTACCGGACCATGTCCCTGCTTTTGCGGAGACCGCCGGGCAGAGAGGCTTATCCGGGGGATGTCTTCTACATCCATTCCCGATTGCTGGAGCGTGCCGCCAGACTGTCTGATGATTTGGGCGGTGGTTCCATGACGGCCCTGCCCATCGTGGAAACCCTGGCTGGTGACATCACTTCCTATATCCCCACCAATGTAATCTCCATCACAGACGGGCAGATCTTTCTCCAGTCGGATTTGTTCTACAATGGGGTCCGCCCGGCCATCAACCCGGGAATTTCGGTTTCCCGGGTAGGGGGCAGCGCCCAGACCAAGGCCATGAAAAAAGTCTCCGGACGATTGCGGCTGGATCTGGCCCAGTTCCGTGAATTGGAGTCCTTCTCCCGATTTGGTACGGATTTGGACGATACCTCCAAATCCCTTCTGAATAAAGGCCAACGGATCGTGGAAATCCTAAAGCAGCCGCAGTTTAAGCCGGTCAAATACGAAAAACAGATCATGCTCCTGTTTGCAGTGGTCAATGATTTGCTGATGGATATTGAGGTCAAGGATATCAGGCGGTTTGAGAATGGGTTTCTCGACTTTATGGATACTTATCACCGGGAGATCGGCAAGGAGATCGCCGCAACCGGGATCCTTGAGGAAACGACCCAGGACAACCTGACCCTGGCCATTGAAGATTTTAAACAGAATTACTTTGAATAAAGGGGTGACATAAATGGCCGGTGTCTCTCTCCTGGTTTTATCCAAAAGACTGAAGACCGTTTCCAGTACCAGAAAAATAACCAGTGCCATCGGTTTGGTCGCTGCATCAAAATTTCAGAAAGCCAAACGACTTTTAGCGGCCAATGAAGTCCATTTCCAGTCATTGAAAGGGATCGTGGCCGATGTCGTCAATCATGTGGCCGAGCCATCGCCGGTATACTTTGCAAATCACTCGGAGAGCCCTAAGATGTATGTTGTCTTCAACTCCGCCAAGGGGATGGTGGGAGGCTACAATTCCGAAATCATGGGAAAAACCCTGCAGCTTTTGGAAGCTGCCGAAAAACTGCCCTTCCTCATGACAACGGGAACCCGTGGATTGGTGATGATTGATCAATTCATCCATGATGACAATTTCAAAATGATCACGGTGGGGGATATCCCGCAGTTTAAGAATACGGAAGAAATTTATGGCCACCTCATCGGCCTGTATCAGGACAGAGTGGTAAGTGAAATCAATTTGATTTATACAGAATATCTGTCCCCGGTAAAAAATCAGGTCGTGATGAAGCGGTTTCTGCCCTTGGATGAAGAATTTGCGGTTACCGATCCGGACAGAACAGAATATGAATTTCAACCGCAGCCAGACAGGATGCAGGATCGGATTTTCCCCCTGTATTTAAAAGAAAAGCTCTATAATTGCGCCCTCCACGCCAAAACATCCGAACAGGCAGTGCGGATGAGGTCGATGGATTCTGCAACGAAAAATGCCGACGGCCTCCTGAATGATTTAAGTAAGCAGTTCAACCGGCTGAGACAGAATACCATTACCCAGCAAATTACGGAAATCGTCGGAGGAGCCGAAGCTCTGAAATAGGAGGCTAAAATGCCAATCAATGAAGGTAGAATCGTCCAGATCATTGGACCGGTATTGGACATCAAGTTCCAAGAATCCCATTTGCCGGAGATATTCAATGCTGTGGAAATCAATGCGGGAAGAGGCAAAATTGTATACGCGGAAGTTGAACAGCACATCGGCGATGATATCGTCCGATGCATTGCCATGGAGCCTACCGAAGGGCTGAAACGGGGGATGGAGGCGCTGGATATCGGAGGTCCCATCACTGTGCCAGTGGGGAATGTCTGCCTTGGCAGGATCTTCAATGTGCTGGGACAGTCCATCGACGGCGGCCCGGTGGTTTATGCTGACAAATATCTGCCCATCCACCGCAAACCCCCTTCGTTTGAAGACCAGCAGGTGGAGCCGGAAATGTTCGTGACCGGCATCAAGGTCATCGATCTGGTGGCACCCTACATGAAGGGTGGGAAAATCGGTCTGTTCGGGGGAGCCGGGGTCGGCAAAACAGTCCTGATCCAGGAGCTGATTAACAATATAGCTACGGAAGCCGAAGGCTTGTCGGTTTTTGCCGGAGTCGGAGAAAGATCCAGGGAAGGCAATGACCTCTATCGAGAAATGCAGGAATCGGGGGTCATTAAAAAAACTGCCCTGGTATTTGGGCAAATGAATGAACCGCCGGGGGCCAGAATGAGAGTGGCACTGACCGGCTTGACCATGGCGGAGCATTTCAGGGATCAAGGCCAGGATGTCCTCCTGTTTATCGACAATATTTTCCGTTTCTCCCAGGCCGGCTCAGAAGTTTCGGCGTTATTGGGCAGGATCCCGTCGGCAGTTGGCTATCAGCCTACCCTGGCTACGGAAATGGGGGCTCTGCAGGAGCGGATAACCTCCACCAAACTGGGCTCCATTACCTCGGTCCAAGCGGTCTATGTTCCGGCCGACGATTTGACGGACCCGGCCCCGGCGACCACCTTCAGCCATCTGGATTCAACGACCGTCCTGGACAGAAAAATAGTGGAACAGGGGATATATCCGGCGGTGGATCCACTGTCGTCCTCATCCAGGGTGCTGGATCCGGCGATCGTTGGCGAGGAACACTACAATACAGCCAGAGAGGTCATTGCCACCCTTGAAAAATACAAGGAGCTGCAGGATATCATCGCCATCCTTGGGGTGGAAGAGCTGTCCGTTGAGGACCAGGCCGTGGTAAGCCGAGCCAGGCGGATCCAGCGATTCTTCTCACAGCCTTTCCGGGTGGCGGAGCAATTCACCGGCATGCAGGGCAAATTCGTTCCAGTCAAGGAAACCATCCGGGGCTTCCGGGAAATCCTGGACGGAGTCCATGACAAGGTGCCGGAATCGGCGTTCCTGTTTGCCGGGACCATCGACGATGTCATGAAGCGGGCCGGTGAGCTGAAGAAATTTGAGGAGGAGAAGAAGAAGGCTGGGGGGTTGAAGAAATAATGTCCTTTCATTTAAAAATCGTGACTGCGGAAAAGGTTTTAATTGACGAGGATGTGAATTCTTTCAAAACTTCCGGAACGGACGGACAGTTTCAAATCCTGACCGACCACTCGCCCCTGATTGCTCTGACAGTTCCCTGTCAGACTGAATATCTGACCAAAACTGGGGAAAAGCGAACCATCCAAACTTCCTCAGGGATTTTAAAGTTTTTCAACAATGATCTCCTGCTCATCACGGATGCTGAGCCGGCAGTGAAAGAGCGGACTGTATGATCCGAGGAGTGGTCAGACCAACGGATTGGCCCGACCAACCGGAGGCGGAAGACGGTTCGACGAAGCAACCATGGGCTGAAACCCAGGTTGAACGATTCACCTCAATGAAGCAAAGGAAGCAAATGAAGCAGTTGAAAAATTTAAGACAATTGAGCAATTTAAAACCAGAGGTCAAATGCAAACCAGAATTAATAAAAAAATCCCGATGGCAATTGACAATTATTGATTATTTTCGTATATTTATATAAATATCAACCTGGTGAGCAGAAGAGTAAACAATGGATTGGTTCAAAGAGAGTTCCTTAAGGGTGCGAGGGAATAATGAATCCATTGATGAAGATGGCCTGCATAAGGGAGCAGCTGAAATCATTTTAAGCTGCTACGTGACTGCACGTTACAGCAGCGGGGCATGCAGTGCCCATGAGGGAAGGCTGACTTGAGATTTAAGTTGGGCACTTCTGAAGTAAAGGTGGTATCACGTTAATTCGTCCTTTTCATCCCTTGGGGTGGAAAGGATTTTTTGTATTCATAAAAATTAAAAGAGGTGTCTGTAATGAGTAATTATGCAATCGAAACAAAATGCGCCCACGAAGGCTATAATCCTGGCAACGGGGAACCAAGAATCGCCCCCATCGTACAATCAACGACCTATAAGTATGACAGTGCGGATGATGTGGCTGCTTTATTTGACCTGGCCAAGGCCGGACATATGTATACCAGGATCTCCAATCCCACTTCAGGCGTGCTGGAAGCCAAGCTCGCCGCCCTGGAAGGCGGCGTAGGAGCCCTGGCAGTTTCCTCCGGACAGGCAGCCACCTTAACTGCCATCATTACCATCTGCAACGCAGGGGAACATATCGTCGCCATGAATAACCTTTATGGCGGGACCTATACCCTGATCAATTCCACCTTAAAAAAATTCGGGATCGAAGCCACCTTTGTGGACTTCAACGCCCCTGATGAAGTCATCCAAAATGCGATCCAGGCCAATACCAAATTGGTCTTCGGCGAGACCATCGGGAATCCGGGTGTGGATGTCCTGGATATTGAACGGATTGCCAGTATCGCCCATCGCAACGGACTGCCCTTATTCATTGACAATACCTTTGCCACACCCTATCTTTGCCGGCCCTTCGAGTGGGGGGCGGACATCGTTACCCACTCAGCCACCAAGTACCTGGACGGACATGCCACCAGCGTAGGCGGCGTCATCGTCGATTCCGGGAAGTTTGACTGGAACAACGGAAAATTTCCCCATTTGACGGAAAAAGACCCCAATTACCATGGCTTGAGCTACACCGAAGCCTTTAAGGAGGCTGCCTTCATTACCAAAGCCAGGGTGGTTTTCGTCCGGGATATGGGCCAGACCATCAGCCCGTTCAATGCCTGGCTGATCAATCTGGGCACGGAGACATTGGCTCTGCGCATGGCCAGGCACTCCGAAAATGCCCTGACCGTAGCCCGGTTCCTCCAGAACCATCCCAACGTGGCCTGGGTGAAATATCCCAAACTGGAATCCTCCGACTCCTTCGCGCTTGCTGAAAAATATCTTCCCCTGGGGGGCAGCGGAATCATTGCCTTTGGGGTAAAGGGCGGCCTGGCGGAAAGCAAAAAATTCATCGACAGCGTGAAGCTGGCATCCCTTGTGGTCCATGTGGCAGACATCCGGACTCATGTGCTCCATCCGGCAACCATGACCCATCGGCAGATGTCCAAGGCAGACCAGTTAAAGTCAGGCATCGAGGAAAATATGGTAAGACTCTCAGTGGGCATCGAAAATGCGGCTGACATCATCCAGGATCTGGATCAGGCCCTGCGTGCCCAATAAAAAAAACCAGTTATAAAATGTCAAGTGAGGTGGTAATATGCCATTAATTATTTCCCAGGACCTGCCTGCCAAATCAGTGCTGGATAAAGAAAATATTTTTACCATGAGCGAAAAGCGAGCCATGCACCAGGATATCCGGCCGATCCGGGTGGCCATCGTCAATCTGATGCCCAACAAGGAGGAAACTGAACTCCAGCTCTTGCGCATGCTTTCCAATACGGCTCTCCAGGTCAAGATCGATCTGATCACCACCGAAACCTACAAGCCGAAAAATACCAATGCCAACCACATCGCCAAGTTCTACAAGACGTTTTCCCAGATCAAGGGCAACAAGTATGACGCCATGATCGTAACCGGGGCGCCGGTGGAAAAGCTAAAGTATGAAGAGGTCCTCTATTGGGATGAGCTTTTACAAATTTTTGATTTTGCCAAAAAGAATGTATACTCCACCATGTTTATTTGCTGGGCAGCCCAGGCCGCTTTGTACCATTATTACGGGGTACCGAAAATTGATGTGGCGGAAAAGATCTTTGGGGTCTACGAATACGAAATGCTCCACGAAGGGATTTTGACCAAGGGCTTTGATAGCCAGTATTATGTGCCGCAAAGCCGCTACACCAAGAACATCAGCCAGGATCTGGCAAAGATCAAGGACCTGGTGGTGTGGGCCGATCGGGAGGACACCGGGGTACAGCTGGCTACCACCAAGGACTACCGCTTCATTTTCTCCTCAGGGCATTGGGAATATGATGAACAAAATCTCTACCGGGAATATACCAGAGACCGCAATGCCGGTCTGGACACCAAGCTGCCGCAAAATTACTTCAAAGGGGATGACCCCGAGAATGATATCATGGTTCGCTGGAAATCCCATGGGAATTTATTTTTCTCCAATTGGATCAACCTCATCGTCTATCAGGATACCCCCTATGATCTGGAGAAACTGACCAATAAGCGGGTATCCAAGTTCGGCGGTTCTTCCTTGAGCAATGCTTCGCAGTTTGCCAAGGTAAAAGACATTGTCTATACTTCTTCGGAGCGCAATATCATCATCGTTTCTGCCCCGGGCAGACGGAACAATGAAGACAATAAAGTCACCGACATGCTGCAAAAGTTTTATGAGAATAAAAAAAGCGCCCATAAGATCGCCGAGGCGATCCTCCGCCTGGAGAATCTCAAAACACTGAATTCACTGAAAAATCGGGATATCAGCGAAGAAATCAAGAGCCGCTTCCTGCAGATCGTCGATAACTTGAAGCTGTCCGAAGGACTGCATCAGGAGGTCGAACGGGTGATCGCGGAAATCGAGGACTCCACCAGCCGGGATTTCATTGTCAGCCGGGGCGAATACTTGAACGGACTGATTCTGGCGGAATACCTGGGTTTTGAGTTCGCCGATGCCGAGGACTTCATCATTTTTGATGATGCCGGCAATCTGGACAAGAAAAATACCTATGAAGCCATCCGCAGACGGATCGACCCGACCAAGCGCTATGTTATCCCCGGATTTTACGGCAAGGATACCAGCGGTAATATCAGGACCTTCGACCGGGGCGGATCCGATATCACCGGCTCCATCGTGGCGTCGGCCCTAAACTCAGACCTTTATGAAAACTGGACCGATGTGGATGGGGTCATGACCAAGGATCCCAGAATCGCCGATGATGCGGAGACCATTGACACACTGAGCTATAACGAGCTGCTCAAGATCGTGGATCACGGTGCCCACCTCTATCATCCCGACGCCATCCGGCCGGTGATGGAGAACAATATTCCAATCAATATCAAGAACACCAACAATCCCGAATCCAAGGGAACGATCATCAGCGGAAAGGGTAAAAAGCAATGAAGAAAAAAATCGGCATCGGCTTACTGGGCTTTGGCACGGTGGGCCGTGGAGTATACACGATCCTCAAGGATAATGGTTCACTGATCACGGAGCGGCTGAAGACCCAGACCGGAGAGGATTATGAAATTGAAATCAAGCGGATCCTGGTTAGAAATCTGGATAAATACGGGTCAGCCCTGGGATCCATCGGCACCAATAAAATCAATGACATCCTAAATGATGACTCCATCAATATCGTAGTGGAGGTCATGGGCGGACAGGAGGCTGCCATCGACTATATGAAGAAAGCCATGGCGGCGAAAAAACATGTGGTGACGGCGAACAAGTGGGCCCTGTTCAAAGAACAGGGTGCCCTGGAAGAGTATGCTGTGGAAGCTGGCGTGCAATTTCGCTATGAAGCTTCCGTGGCCGGCGTTCTGCCCATCATCCGAGTATTGAAAGAAGCCATGATCGGTGACAGGGTGGAGGAGCTGAAAGGGATCATCAATGGTTCCACCAACTATATCCTGACCAGGGTGGCGGAGGGTGAAGACATCGATGAGGTGATCAAGGATTCCCGGAAATTGGGCTACCTTGAAGCCGATGCCTCCTCTGACCTGGATGGCTATGACGCCAAATATAAGCTGGGCATCCTGTGCTCCCTGATCACGGGCAACTATCCCAAGGCCAATGAGATCGAACGGCAGGGTATCTCCAATATCTCCAGTGCCGATTTTCAGGCAGCCAGGGATCAGTCAGCCCGCATCAAGCTGATCGCCAGGATCTCAAGGGATGGTGAGGAGTTGACATATTCCATCAAACCGGAATATGTTTATAAAGACGAGCCCCTTTACAATGTCAATGGGTCATTGAACGGGATCTATATCAAGTTCAAGAATTCCGGGGATATGTTTTTGACCGGCAAGGGGGCAGGTTCCCTGGAGACCGGCACAGCCGTGATTTCGGACATCATCTCCATCGCCCGGTCCATATAGGGTATCAAGTTTCCCCCAGCCCAATCATCCTTCCCTGCGGCCATTTTCAGGAAAAAACCAGGGATTGAAGGTCAGGGCCAGGTATGGGTGAATCTGGGGCAGATCTGCTGAAAACCAGACGGCTGAAGCATACTCAGCTGACTTAAATTAAAATTTAATGGAATCAACAATCAAATCAACAATCGAGTCATCAATTGAAGATAATTGGAAACATCAATTGATAAACAATATCTGGCATACTTCAGGTGAAATTCCCTGGAGCAGGAGGTTAAAATGAAAAAGACAAGACTAGCATTGGCAGGAGCAACCGGCTTGGTCGGTGAAACCATGATCAAGGTGATCGAAGAAAATCACATTCCCTATGAAAGCATTAAGCTCCTGGCATCGGCGGGTTCCGCCGGGAAGACGATCAAAGTCAATGGTCAGGACATAATCGTTGAAGAGCTGACGGGGGAAAGCTTCAAAGATGTGGACTATGCACTGTTTGCCGTGGAATCCCATCTGTCGAAGCAATTCGCACCTCTGGCGGTAAAAGCCGGGACTGTGGTGATCGATAATTCCAACGCCTTCCGGATGGATGAGGATATTCCTTTGGTCGTACCGGAGATCAATATGGATGATGCAAAAAATGAACCGGGCATCATCTCCAATCCCAATTGCTCTACCATCCAGTCGGTGGTGGCATTAAAGCCCATCGCTGACGAGTACGGTTTAAAACGGGTCATTTACTCCACCTATCAAGCCGTATCCGGCTCGGGAAAGGACGGATTGGCCGACCTGGAATTGACCATCGCCGGAGGGGAGGGCAAATTCTATCCCCAGCAGATCGCTTATAATGTTCTGCCTCACATCGACAGTTTCCTTGATAACGGTTATACCAAGGAAGAGATCAAGATGATCGACGAGACCAGAAAAATCCTGCACCTGCCTGATCTGAAAGTGACAGCAACAACAGTCAGGGTCCCAGTCCGCTTCGGTCATGCCGTGTCCATTAATATTGAGACGGAGACTGCCTTCGAGATCGAGGATGTCTTTGCCCTGTTTAAAAACGCTCCGGGCGTAATCCTCATGGATGATGTGAAAAACTTGGTTTACCCGACACCGTTGCAGTCAGAGGGCAGCAACGAAGTTTATGTGGGAAGGATCCGCCGTGATTTCTCCGTTGCTAACGGTTTAAATATCTGGTGTGTTGCCGATAACGTAAGAAAGGGAGCGGCTGCCAACGCAGTCCAGATTTTGGAAAAGCTGCTGAATAAATAGTCAGACCAGCTCTGCCCCCTCCGGGGGGCAGGGCAAAAAAGATCGGCTGTTAAGAGGATTCAGCCATTGGATTAATGATTGGGCAGTGTTTGGACAGTGTTTCCTTAACTTATTTTTCAAATAGACTTGAAACTTCCAGCCGATTCGTTATATAATAAGTTTCGTCAGTTCAATTAGGAGGTGTTCCCGAGCGGCCAAAGGGGGCAGACTGTAAATCTG
>CAZOTM010000039.1:0-12888 GCA_964582675.1 uncultured Clostridiaceae bacterium | reverse complement strand
GCGAGAGCAGAAGGGTTTTTGTAGCCCTCAAACCTGTCATCCGCTCTGTGGAAAGGAAGTATATACGACCTACACTTTCTGCGCAGTTGTTTGACGCTCTGAAGTCAGCCCTGAAGTCGAACACTGAACTGGACGGTGACCAGAAGGCGCTCTTGGAGCTGATCCGTCCGGCGCTGGCACACCTGACCATGGCCCGGGCCCTGGTGGAAATCTCGATCGATGTCCTGGACTGGGGCATCTTCGATACTGCCGGCAACACCTTTTCCAACGTCTCTTCCAAGCAGGCTTCCAACAGGGAAAGGATCGCTTTGATGGCGGAAGCCAACCAGCGAGATGGGGAAGCCGAACTGAAAGCCTTGCAGCAGTTCCTTGATGAAACGGCAAGCGAGACTGTTTATCCGCTGTATTTCAATTCCTCAAGGTATGCCGGCAAAGCCAAGGCTGAAAAGCGGATCGAATTTTTCAATAAACCCGATAACTCCTTTTTCCTTGTATGAAGTCCATTGACCTTATTCTCCAGGATGTCTTTGATGTGATCAAGATCATCGCCATACCGCTTATCGGCTTTTTCCTTTACCAGTTTTACAACGGGGTGACTTCACTAAAAAAATCAGTCGATAAGCTGATCGTCCAGATGCAGTGCCGGGAGACCTACTGCACGGAAAAGCACAATGAGATCGGAGAACACCTTTGCCGCCATGATGCCGGGATCGAGGAAATGAAAATAACCCTGGGCGATCACGGCGAGAGAATATCCAAAGTGGAAGGGCAACTCTTAAAATAACACAAAATGAAAGAACGAATCTTCAAGAACTGGAAGACCACGGTGACCGGCATCGTGATGCTGGCTGCAGGACTGATGCTTGTCGGAATCGGCAAAGCCACCCTGACCGAATATGTGATTTTTGCACCCGTTTGCTTCGCGCTGATCTTTGTCAAAGACCCCACATTCAAGCAGTGATATGGCAAGGATAGAACTTTTTGCTCCGAAAATCCTCGCCTATGAGGGAGGGTTTGTCAACGATCCCGTCGACAGGGGAGGGGCAACGAACATGGGCGTCACTCTTTCGACCTGGAAACAGGTGGGCTATGACAAGGATGGGGACGGGGATATTGATGCCGATGATATCCGGCTGCTTACCAAGACCGACGCAATCGCTGTTCTGAAGAATAACTACTGGAACCGTTGGCAGGCAGACCAGATCACCAATCAGAGCATGGCCGAGATCCTTGTGGACTGGCTTTGGGGAAGCGGCAAATGGGGAATTGTCATTCCCCAGCGATTGCTCAAGGTCCCTGAAGATGGTATCGTTGGGCCGGCGACGCTTTATGCCGTGAATTCCGCCAACCAGCGCGGACTTCATTCAGCCATATTCCAGGCCAGGGGTAGGTTTATCCTTGACCTGGTCAAGAACCATCCCGAGCAAAAGAAATTTTTGGACGGATGGATGAACCGTTTGAACCAATTCAAATTTGTCGCATGATAAAACCGGGTTTTCTTTTTCTGCTCCTGGTCGTTTCACTCTCCGGGTGCATCTCCGAGCAACGATGCCTCAAACGGTATCCTCCGGCTGAACGGACTGAAACATTTGTTCAGCATGATACCGTTACCACGGTAAGGGATTCCCTGATCCCACTGCCGGCAGACAGCGGTCTTATACGGGCGCTCCTTGAATATCGGGAAGGAAAAGTAGTGATACGGCAGATACAGCAGATCAAGCCAGGGAAGAGAGTTGTTCCATTCATTGACCTGAAAGACAATGTCCTGACCACCGGGGCAAAGATCGACAGCAGTTCCATCTATTTTGCCTGGAAAGAGACCCATATCCGGGAAACAAAGGTTCAGGTGAAAATCATTGAAAAACCTGTCCATACCGTGACCGGCTTTCCGAATTTCCTTATCTGGTCAGGAGGAATAGCCTGGTCGGTTCTGCTGATCCTGACCGGCTTTGCAGTGATCCGGGCATTCATCAAAAAGAAGCTTTCTCTATGAACCAGGTTCAGATTGACAATAGCCATCGGTCGTTGCCATCGACATGGAACGAGTTGACCCGGGAACAGCTTCTTTATATATCCGGCTTGTTCGGTTCAAAACTCACTCTGTTAGAATTCAGGGTGAAGGCCCTCTTTGAATTCCTTTCCCTGAAAAGAAAGACCTTAAAGAGGATTGCCCCGGAGGATGCCTATACACTTTGTGAAAGCCTTGATTTCCTTAACAAAGAAGTCACCCTGACCAGGAACCTGCTCCCGGAGATCAAAATCGACCTGAAAAAATACTATGGTCCGTCCGATGCAATGGTTTACAGCACCTTTGGAGAGTTCACCCTGGCCTGTTCAGCTCTGGATGATTATCAGAAGACAGGAGAGGAAAAACACCTGGATCAGCTCGTTGCCATCCTTTACCGGCCGCAGAAATTCTTATGGTCCATCCGGAAAGATTTCACCGACAACCAGGATCCCCGGGCCAGGTTCATGAACCGGACTCTGAAAAAGCGATCCCGAAAGTTGGGAAGTGTGGATCACCGCGTAAAGTATTCTGTCTACTTGTTCTTTACCGGTGTTCTCAATTCATTGCCATCTCTGTATCCTTATGTTTACAGTCAAAAGGATGAAACCGACAGCCAGGATAACGGTTGGGCAACGCTAATCATCTCCCTGGCCGATGGCAAGACGGATGATAAAAGCCTGGAAACGATCATGAATTCCAATCTTTATAACGTCTTCATCGGCTTGAACAAGAAGGCCAAAGAGTACCAGGATTACCTGGATAAAATCGAAGACCATGGCAGATATTAGCAGTTACATAGAGTATTTCCGGAAGATTGCTGCCGAGCATAAGGAGATCAACGGGTTCTACATGATGGACATCAATGAGATCCTTGAGGGTCTGCGTTCGACCGTCAAATATCCAGCCCTGATCCTGGAAAACATCTCCGGCAGTTATCTGGCTTCAAACCTTGATAATCCTTTGGAGGTTATCAATAGCGGATTCCTGATCCTTGATCATTTGCCGAATCCTGATGATTTTCAAGGAGAAGTCGTCATTATTGACCGGATGAAACAAATTGGTCAGCAGGTTATTGTCAGGATGATGCATGACAAGATGAAGTGTGAGCCGTGGGCTGAGAAGGCGATTCCTGGGTTTGATCTCAATACTGTGGGCTTCGAGGTTGTCGGGCCGGTGTTTTATGGTGATTTTGGGGTGATGTTTTCATTCAAATTTCAGGATTGTCTGATGGTACAATAACAATATATAAGTAATACATTGAATATCTTTCAAAATCATTTTAATTATGTTATGTTAATAAATATAAGTTGACAATTCGTATTTTAAATATTACATTTGCCTATTATTATGATTTCGACCAATAATCTTCTATTAGGATTCTCCTTTAATCCTCGATGACTTTGGCTTATCACACCTGGAACAGCAACAGCAATATGATCTGATGGAGATCATTGAAGACCGCCATGGGCGTGTCTCTACAATCATTGCAAGTCAGCTGCCGGTTGGCAGTTGGTACGATATAACCGGGGCGGCAACCATTGCAGACGCAATCCTGGACAGATTAGTGCATGCATTACATCGAATAGAACTGAAGGGAGAAAGTTTAAGAAGAAAAAGATAACTGCAAAAATGTAGGCCGACATCTGTTCTTTTAAGTAAAACCTTAAAGGGGGGGAAATATCCCGCAATTGGGGTCAATATGACCGGAATATCCAATAGCTGCAAGCGACGGGGAATTAACCCTTAAAATGATTAAACACCAAATTTTAATTAGTTTAATTCACATTATGCATTTTTCAGATTATTCCAAGAAGAATTTGTTTGATTGGTTATGCCCAAGAGACTTGGACTATTTGGCCCACGGTAATATTTTACCGTGGACCACTGAGAAAAATTGTATAAATCATAGTTCTGTTTTTATAATATAAAAATACCATGAAAAGAATCGTTTTTCCTTTATTTATTGTAATTTCACTATTCGTGATAAACCCTTCAATGGGAGGGCAAGCAGTAGGTCCAATCATAATTGCTGGCCATCCGAAATTAGAGAAAGTCGGCCCCTTTTGGCTTTTAATTTGTGAAGCACCTTATGATGCGTTATGCATTATAGGAGAGGGAACTTCCCCATCTGACGGCCATCCTGGTGCTTTAAATGAAAGCGGAATTCTTTCTATTCCATATCATAATACTACAATCCGTTATACGTCGCTTGTTCAATCCATACAACCCGATGGCTCTTTAAAATTTTTAATAAAAGTCGAAAATTAAAAAATAAACCAAATGAAAAAGTTAATTATCCTTCTCTTTATAATAGTTTTTCCATTGGTTGGTTTTTGTGAAGACGAACCACCCTCAACCACTTACATCGTCCCGGGACACGAAAAATTAATTGGTTATTTTAATGGATATAAAGTAATTGCCTGTTTACCCCCATATGATGTGGTATGCTATCTCGTTACAGGAACACCTGCCTCAGATAGATTGACAATAACTTATGGCAATGAGAATTTTCAGGTGAATTCGCCAATTACCAAAAAAACTGATTCTGAAGGTAATCAAATTTACACTTTTAAATTAGTTGAATAATTAAAAAGAGGTGGGGTGCAAATTTTATCTCCACCTCTTTTTCTAACCTATATCAAATGAAAAAACTAATATCTATCATTTTCTTTGCTTATTTTTCTTTCTTTCTGGGCTATTCACAAGACAGTACGGTTGTCAAGTTGAATTTAACCGACTGCCATAATTGCTATGGGGGATTCTGTTTTATTGAAAATCTAAAAGAATCAAATCCAAAAGTAATTGTGATAAAAAAAGCAGATAAAAAGAATATTAACTACTTTGTAAAGAATATTTTGAAACTGAAGAATAATTATGAAATTATTGTTTCAGATTCAATTTATAACAAACTTTCTTCTTCACTCATTTCAGAAGTCTTTTTTTATCGGGATAATCAACTTATTTACAAAAATGATCTGGGCAAGTTAAACCTACAAAAAGCTGGTCCCGACTTTATCCTGGATACACTTTTCAAATTACCTGATTCTATTACTTTAAGCCAGGTTTTACGCATTTCGAATTCAAAAAAATACATGGCAATTAAGGATTTTATGTTCAATGCAATCGTGCTTATTGATCCGGTTGAAAAAAGAGTGCTAAAATATTTCAATGAAAAAATGTACCCAATGGATTATATTTATCATCGGGTAGATCTTGACACCACTTCCAGAAAACTCTTCGAAAATTACAAGTCAAGTTTGGTAAACACTCAAAATGATATTGTCCTTTTCGGGAATTGTTTCTTTCTTCAGGATCGTTTCATTGTTGGAATGAGTTATCCTGTGTTGAAAAAGACTATTGGCGACACGGTGTTGGTTATTCGGGAAAATGTTTTTATGAATTTCTCACTCAGTCATAATGAATCAATGATGTTTTATAAATTGGAAAATTACAGGGAAAATTCATCACAATTTTATAATCTCATTGGAAATGTGTATCCATTACAATCAGATGAATTCTTAATACGGGCCGTATCCTCAAATATCAAATCTTCTTATATGCTTAATTCATGGATATTCTCTGATTTGAACGTAATACGGAAAAAAACAATTTCAAATATTACTCCTGATTTTTATATAAAAACAGGACTCGGGACCAACATGCTTTCAGAAATTGTTGTATGGCCATGGATATTTTATACTCTCTCCTCTGAAGTGTTCAATATCAATACAAATAAATGGTGTAAACTGCCATTTGAAAATGATCTTTTTTCATTCGATTTTACGAAAATTGAAAATTTGAAATTTAATTATCAAATACTTTCTGCATTTCAAGGGAAAAATATGATTTTATTGTTGGTACTGGAGAAAGAAAGTACTTTGAAAATCTATTTTCTTGATCCAAATTCGCTTGAACTTAAATATTATCAGACTTTACCTGATCATGTACTAAAAAACAAAATAACACTTGATTTTTATGATGAACATATTTTGGAAGGTAGCGATGGAACATATATTTTCAGGCTTCAGTTTTAATTTATCTGAACAGAAGGTATTATAACAAATGTATCACTTACTGATCCAGAATTGACCAAAGTTCATAACACTGTCAAGTTTGGAGGATTGCTTCACACCGGCGCCATTCCCGCGAATAGTAGAATTAATCCCTAACCCGGTTATCAACTAATACGTGTTAATAACCGGGTTAGGGATTAACCATCCTTCGTGTAAAAAAACAAATAGCAATGTTTAAGGATGGTTTTTTTGGAATTGTTTCAGGCTTTTCGGTGTCCTTTATCCAGCTTAGGATTTTCCTTTTCTTTGTTCAATGCAAACCTCCCAAACCAAACTTTCCGAGCGTGAAATAGCCCGAGCCTGGGCGCAGATCACCATCAAACGCTGGCTTAGGAAGATTGATCGGATGAAGATCGGTCAACACTCCTCCGGTGAACTTTTCCGGTCATTTCAGTACAACGTACTGGCATCTTCGGGCGGGGATGTCCAGAAGATAGAATTTGCCTTCAGATTTTACGGCAAGTTCGTGGATATGGGCGTCGGAAGAGGTACTAAACTTGGCGATCAACCCATGTCCATGGGTATGCGCAAACTCTCCGGAAGATTTCTGGGAATGAAAAGGGTACCAAAGAAATGGTACTCAAAAACCTTCTATGCCGAGACCCAGCGACTGGTGGAGATCCTGCAGAAGGAATACGGTCACCGGGGTCAGGTCATCATTTCCGAGAACATCAACGATAACGCAATCCACTGACCATGGCAAAGATGAACGAGGAAGCCCGGGCAACGGTGATCCTGAACGGGCAACAGGCCAATGCAACACTGAAAGAGATAGAGGCATCGGCCAGGGCGCTGAATGCTGAACTTCGCAAGCTCACCCCGGGATCTGATGAGTTTGTAAAGAAGTCTGCCCAGTTCCAGGATGTGAAGAAACGACTCGGCGAAGTCCGCACAGAGATCAACGGCACGGCATCGGCCATGTCAAGAATGGCGGATGGCGCCAATAAGTATTTCCAACTTTTCACTATGATTGGCGGCGCTATCGTTGGAGCCGGCCTTGCCATCAAAGGATTGATCGAGGGGAATGCCGAGCTTTCGGATTCGCTGGCTGATATCCAGAAAACCACCGGATTGTCTGCCGCCGAGGTGAAAATTCTCTCATCAGAACTTGGAAAGATCAATACCCGGACAGCCAAAAAAGAACTGCTTGAACTAGCGTACATAGCTGGGAAACTTGGCTATTCGGCAAAAGAAGACGTTCTCGGGTTCGTTAAAGCGGCTGACCAGATCAATGTCGCCCTGGCAAAAGACCTGGGCGTGAACACGGAAGAAGCCGTCAATGCCTTGGGAAAGTTGACAGATATTTTCAAGCTGAAGGATCAGTTCGGAGTTGAACAGGCTCTTTTAAAAACCGGATCGGCCATCAATTCGCTTGGAGCTGCTTCCACTGCCAGTGAAGGGTATCTTGTCGAGTTTACAAAACGGCTTGGCGGTATTGCTCCGCAGGCAGGGATCTCCATACAGAATGTCCTGGGCATGGCTGCCACCCTGGACCAGCTTGGCCAGAACGCCGAAATGTCTTCCACCGCTGTTTCACAGCTCATCGTCAACATGTTCAAGAATTCTGCGGAATACGCCCGGATCGCAGGTTTGGAAGTAAAGTCCTTCTCGCAACTGATGAGAACGGATGCAAACCAGGCACTGATCGTCTTCCTTAAAAGCCTGATGAAAAACAAAGGAGGTCTGAATGAACTGGCCGAGAAGTTCAAGGACCTGGGCATCGATGGAAGTCGTGCCATCGGGGTGATCGGGGCACTATCCAATAACATCGGGCTTCTGAAGGATTCTCAGGCATTTTCAAATGAGGAATTTCGAAAGGGCACTTCTCTTACCGAGGAATTCAACGTCAAGAACAACGACCTTGCCGGCAACCTGGAAAAGGTCGGCAAGTGGTTTCACAAGCTGGTTTTCAATCCGGCCCTGACGGAAGGGCTGACGAATATCGTGAAGACATTCGCCCGGTGGGTTGAAATTCCGCTTTCTCAAACCATGGAAGACGAACGGATCAAGGCCAATGCCCTGGCGATGGAGTTGTCCGAAGCCAACATCAGCGCTCAGGACAGAAACCGGTTATACACCGAGTTGGAATCCCTGGCTCCGACGATCCTGGAAGGGATCGACAAGGAATCCATGGCCTACGAGCGGCTTTCGGAAAACCTGTCGAAGTACAACGACAACATGATCAACAAGATCATCCTTCAGAAAAAGGATGAAGAAATTGCCAAAGCGCAGGAAGAGGTAGCGTACAACCGTGAAAAGCGGGTGCAGGACGATCTGAAACTGCGCAAGAAAATGGTTGAGACAGTTGAAAATGTGAAGAAATCACCGGGATCATCCATCGAAGCAAATGCCCTGGATCAGATACTTCTCGATTCAAAGAATACACTGGCCCGGAAGTTTGATAAGATGGTTAAATACATCGAAGATCATAAGGCTCTGAACCAAAGGCTGGCCCTGGAACTCAAGGCCGTGGTCATCAACTCGGGCTTTGCCGGCTGGGCCTCTAGAGAAACCGAGGCTGTAGAAGAACTGCAAAAGCTCCTTAAAGAAAAGAATGACCTGCAGGAACTCCTGGGAACGAATACCGGGGGGGCAAAGAGCCAGGAGACAACCACAAGTACCGGCATTGCACCCTCAGGTACCATCACGGGCAATACAACCGGCAATGAACCCTCAACGGAAGATGCAAAGAAAAAGGCTGCTTACTTGCTGGACATCGAGCGCCAGTTGATGGAAGCCCGTGCACAGGTTCAAAAGGCAGGACCTGACCGGGAACTTGCCCAGGAGGATGCCCGGTTGCAGGAAAAGCTGCTGAAAATCAAAGGTTCATCTGCCAAGGAACTGGAATTGAAAGAGCTCCTGACCAGGGCAACTGAACAGCGAAAGCAGGAGATCGTTCAGAAATACGCCGATCAGCAGGCCGAACTTGCCTACAAAACCGAAAAGGCAGCCATTGATGCCAGGATCCAGTCATTTCATGATACCGATCAGCAATACCTCATGGCTGTTTTGGAAAGTCTTCAGTTGGAAATGGAGTACACCCTTTCCAATGCGAAACTCACGGAGGAGCAGAAAAAGATCATCAGGCAGACCTACCAGTCAAAGGGCGAAACGGCCGTAGGAAAGTTCGATGACAGGGCCACTGGCGAGGAACTGGATTTCCAGGAAAAGCTCAACCAGCTGAAGCTGAAATCCGAAATCGACCTGGCCAAGGGAAAGGAGCGCATTCAGCTCGAAGTCAATGCCAAGTACGCCTCCCTGTTGAACGATAACCTGGGCAACGAAGAGCGGACCAACCAGATCCGCCTTCAGATGGCCGAAGAGCTTTCCCGGCGGCAGGTAGAACTTTCCCAAGAAACAACCCGAAGGGTTGCCAATGATGCCATCTCCCTGGCACAGGGAGCTGTTGACGGACTAGCTCAGGTTTTTGCCATGCAGACCGATGCCGAGAACCAGCAGCTTCGCCAGGAGGAAGAGACCAATAACAAAAAGAAAGAAAGCCTTCAAGCCCAACTTGATGCCAAACTGATCTCAAAAGCCCAATATGATGCTCAGGTCGGAAAGATGGACAAAGACTTGGAGAAGAAACGCAAGAAGATGGAGCATGATCAGGCAGTCCGGAACAAAGAAGTTGCTTTGTTCAATGCCCTGATCAGCGTTGCCACTGCAGTCGCTTCAGCCTTGAGCGCCGGACCCGGGGTTGGGATCGTGCTCAGCATCATCACCGCTGCCCTGGGGGCCATCCAGATCGGCTATATCCTGAGCCAGAAAGTCCCGGAAGCCGCCATGGGCCGCTACTCGGTCATAGGTCAGGATGATAATAAACTGTACAAGGATGTTCCTTATGTGAACAATCCCGCCACTGGCCTATACTCGACCCCAACGCTGATCAGCGAAACCGGTCAGGAACTGGTGATCGATCCTAAAACAACAAGGAACCTGATGATCAATTATCCTCAGGTCATTGATGCGATCAACTTCGCCCGGGTGCCGCAAAGAGCGACTGGAAGGTATGTTGAGACGTTTTCATCTTCTCCACAAACTGTCACGCCTGTGATCGATCCGGAGTTCACGGCCAGCATCAACCGGTTGAATTCTCTGATCGAGCAGGGCATTCCGGCCTTTATCTCCTTTGAACACCTGAGGGAGACCACCAACAAGGTGAACCAAATCGAAGCTGAAGTTTCAAAATAAAACCGCTATGCTCTCCCTTTTGATCGCCGACCAGCCGCTGGACCTCTCCGATGATTTTTCGGTTTCACTTAATCTCAAATCGCCCTTGTTCAATGATGTCGGGGATTATTCCTTTCCGTTCAAAGTTCCGGCCACGGTCAGGAACATGGCAATCCTGGGATGGAAAAACCGGATCGCTTCATCCCGCAGCATCTATGAATCGTATGAAGGGAGCTTCCGGTGGAACGGGATCCTCCTGTTCAGGGGCCAGGTGAGAATAAAATCGGCCGGGAAGAAGACCTTTGAAGGCATCCTTTACATCAACAAGGGCAACTTCAACTACGAGGTGAAAGACCTCATGCTGAACCGTGTTGACCTGGGCTTGAAAGAGTTTGCCAGCGATCAGGATGCCATCAATTACTTCAACTGGTCGCTGACCCATTTTTATCCGGAGGTCGATTTTTCCATGCCGCAGATCACCAACCTGGACTATTACGATCCGCCGGCCACCAACCCTGAGCTGATGGCCTATAATTACATCTTTCCGGACGGATGGCTGCATAAAACCACTTCGGACGGCTCTCAACGGACAATCCTGGTGCCATTCCTTTACCTGAAATACGTTCTGAACAAACTGGCCGGGAACTTCGGCTACCGGATAGAAGATGAATTCTTCACCTCCTGCACGGAGTTATCCCGCCTGGTGATCTACCATTCGGTCAACTTAAACGAACTGCTCTTCGGCCTTCAGCAGCTTTATTATTGCCGCTTTGTTCCCAGGGTCAAGGTGAGCGAGTTCATCGCCGGTCTGGAAAAATGGTTCAACTGCTCCTTCCATGCGGATTCCACACAACGGGTCATCCGCATTGTCGCAAACAGGGAAGTACTATTGCATTCCCAGCTGGTCGAGTTTTCCGGTAATATCCTTTCCATCTCCCAGGAGATCCCTGATGAGATCACGGGTTACAGGTTCATGGTCGGACCCGATGCCGGGGATAAGGTTTACCAGTCTCAGTTGGATGCAGAAAAAGAGATCACGGATTTCATCCGCGGCGCTGTCGGGACCTTCTCTGAGATTCCTCCATATCCCTTTACCTTGCTGGGAGACATCTATTATGTAGTGGACACGAACACCTGGTGGCAACTCGGGGTAAACAGTATCACCTTTCTGATCGAGTGGCAGCAGTTGCCAAACGGCCCGGCGCTGACCGATAAGTTCTTCTATAAATATGGTGATGAAAAGAACAAGTTCGAGACATGCTTCTCTTCGTTGTATGACCGGTTTGGAGTCGTCAGTTGCGGCAACCCGGGGACTGACAAGGACAAGATCACGCCCCGGCTTTTCTGGGTTGGTATGACTGGTGGATGGGCAACGCCTTCAGAACTGAGGGGATTTTCCGATGGCAGTAACCTCTCCCTGAGATATCCGGGTTCTCAAGGCATTTTCAATCTTTTCTGGAAAGACTGGGTCGATTGGATCATCAAGACAAGAAAGACCGTCAGGATCGAAAAGCAGATGGATTTTATCGAGTTGAAAACCATGGACTTCACCAAGCGTTACCGCATGAACGGGATCAATTACCTGGTTAACGAAATTTCTGTCACCCTGACCAAATCCTCGATAAAGCCTGCACTGTTAAAGTGCTTCACCTCTCCCTGATCCTGTCCTTTATTTCTTTGGCCGGTCATGGTACTATTGCACCATGATCGACATCACCGAAAGCCCCGGTCTTATCTCTTTTGCCGGGAACCCTGTCATTTTTGAGGCCTGCTCATCGGATTACCAGGTCTCAAATGGTTCCTGCGCTCATTTTGAGATGATCGTCTCGGGCATCGATACCATTGAAGGCCATCAGTTTACTTTGAAGTTTGCCGGGAAAACCCTTGTCTTCAAATCGGCAGGCTTTACGGGATTCGATGGGCAGTTGTTCAGGGTGGCTTTCTACGGTCAGACTTTCAATGACTTTGCTGGCAACATCTACCAGTGCTTCCTTGAGAATTACGATATCCAGAAATATTACAACGTAACGCTGGGTCCGGTCGGAGCGGCCGAAAGAAAGATCACCCTTCAGGCAAAGAATCCCGGTGATGAATATTCGATCACGCTGACTGATATCGGAGTCTCAGGCGTAGCTCAGGGAACAAACACGGCGGGCGCCGATGATGTTTACCGGGGCTTTTTCAGTATCCTTTGCCTGATCCGTGATGCATACGGTGAGGCGATAGGCGAGGACCTCAAACCCTCGGATTTCATCGGCTGCGCCAGGTTCGATATCTCGGATTACCTCATGTCGAAGTTTTCGGCCTGGCAGCTCAATCGCTTTGAATTCCCCGAACTGACGGGCAATGTGAAGATTCACGGCTGGGATTACCTGTTGAAGTACAGGGTTTCGTTTGCCGAAAGCATCGCCGGCCATGTCAGGGGCCTGCAATCTACCACCTGCAAATATGCTTTGGCAGGTGGGCTGAACCGTGAGCTTCTGACCAGCCTGAACGAAAAGTGCCAGGACTACTTCTCAATTGAAGAGAACAAATACATGTTCCTGACCTGGCTCCCACAGACGAAATACTCCCGCAGCGGAGTTACGGAAAAGCTCTTCTTCCTTTTTCAGGATAACCCGGCAGGCATACAAT